>DAOUIB010000173.1:0-11706 GCA_034428275.1 Anaerolineae bacterium | reverse complement strand
TGATTTTCGATTTCGGCACTGTCATCGATGGCTATCCGGCGGATATCACGCGCACCTTCTTCATCGAAGAAGCAAGTGAAGAAGCGCGCGCCCTGTACGCCGCCGTGCTGCATGCCAACACAGTTGGGCGGGAGACGGCGCGGCCGGGCCTGCCCTGTGGCGAACTGGACGCCATTGTCACGCAGACGCTGCTGGACGCCGGCTACGGCGACTACATTCTGCACCGCACCGGCCACGGCATCGGCCTTGACGTCCACGAAGGGCCATGGATCACGCGCGGCAACGAAGCCCCGCTTGAGCCCGGCATGGTCTTCACCATCGAACCCGGCCTTTACATGCCCGACGTCCTGGGTGTGCGCGTCGAGGACAACGTGGTGATCAGCGACGACGGCCTCGAGTCCCTGACCTCGTTCCCGCGCGAGTTGCGCATCATCGGCTGAACCAAGATTCAATCTGATTGAGTCCGGTGGTTCACGCCATTGGTTTTGTCCGGTAGTGCAGACCCGTCAGGACGGACTACAGGAGCTGGACCGATCCCGTCAGGGACACGCGGCGCAGCCCTCATTCCTCGGCAATGAAGACCTGTAATCGCGCTGTGCCGCTACGCAGGTTGATGCTGTCAACGACCAGGTGCTCTACTTTCAGTCCGGTGCGCTCGTGCAAATCGGCCAGCAAGGCCGGTCGTTGCTCCGGCCGCAACAGTTCAAGGTTATTGCAGGTCAGGGTTATCTCGCTGTATACGGGCAAGAGCTTCCCCTTTTCGAGCAGCAGCATGGTTGCAAACAGCACCAGCGCAACTGCCAGCGTTCCGACATATTCCCTGTTGTACATCAGAAAGGCGTTGGCGAAGGAGACCGCCACGACCGCGAACAGGTAGGTCATGTCGCGCAGGTTGATGGCCACCGTGCGAAAGCGCAAAAGGGAGAAGATGGCGAAGATGCCAAAGCCGATGCCCAGCCCGATCTCATATCGCACAATGAGGGTGATGACGACGTAAACCAGGGCGCCGATCACCAGCAGGGCAACGGAGTTGTTGCTTCTGTGCTTGCGCGGGTTGTAATTGATAATCACAAAGGAAGCGAGAATCAGTTGGTTGATCAGAAAATGAACAAGATACTCGGCAAATACCGTCATCGTTGCTGCTCTACCCACGTCCCTGAACCGGGCCAGGTGCGATCCAGTCGGCAACCGGCCCCTCCCCTGCCGACTTTAACACATATTTAAAGACATGTTAAGCAGAGATTATGAAAGCGGATTGTGGTTCGGGGTCCGGGCGGACTTTCTCAGTTAAAGCGTGACAACAGGAAGGGCTCAATATCGAAGGTGCTGGTATTGCCGTCGCGGACCTGCTCCGCGACCAGCTGGCCGCCGACTGGCGCGTTCATGATGCCAACGCCGCCCCAGCCGCAGTTGTTGATGAAACCCTCGACTTCCGCAACCGGACCCAGCACCGGCCTGTCGTCCGGGGTCAGCGATCGGATGCCGGCCCAGCCCCCGACGATGCGCGCCTGGGCCAGGGCCGGGGCCTTGCGCAGGCACATCGCGCGCATTTCCGGCCAGTAGTCCATATCCGGCCGGTCCTGCACCGCCGCGTGTTGGCGCACGCCCATGCCCACCAGCACCGCGCCGTTGTCGTCGCGGAAGTACCAGTGCGTGGCGGCGTCCATCACGTAGATTTTGGACTTCAGTTGCGGCGGTCTCTCAACCAGAAAGATGTTGCGCACGCGGTTGAGCAGCGGGATGCGCAACCCGGCCCAGGCGCCGACCTCGTCGGCGTCGGCGCCCGCCGCGTTGACGGCGTAACGGGTGGCGATGGGGCCCGCCGTCGTCTGCACGGCGGCGATGCGACCGTTCCTGATTTCCAGTCCCGTCGCGCGCCGGCCCTCGTGGATGGTCACGCCCATGGCTTGCCCGGACTGGCGCCAGCCCCGCAGGATGTTGGGCGTATCCAGCACGCCATCTTCGGGGCCGTAAACGCCGAAAACCATCTCGTCGGGGGAAAGCAGGGGCAGCCAGCGTACAACCTCGTCCGGCGTGAGCACCTGGGTCTCGACGCCGTACTCGCGCCGCAAGTCCACGAAATGTTGTTCCTGCTGCGCTGCATCAGGCGTCACCAGGGTAAGGGTACCCGTGCGCTCGAAACCGGCGTCGAAGCCGGTGTCTTGGGCGAAGGCCGCGTAGCGTTCGAAGGTGTAGGCCGAAAAGCGCTGCTGCCATTCGCCCCACATCTGCTTCATCAGCATCGACGCCGACCAGCGCGAAGAGCCGCTGCCCACCGTGGACTTCTCCACCACGGCCACCTTGCGAATGCCGAAGCTCGCCAAATGCCAGGCGGCGCTGAGGCCCTGTATGCCCGCTCCGATGACCACGACGTCGGCGCTTTCCTTCGCGCTGCTGGCAGGCACTCGCGCTCTCCTTGTGGCATACTCCTGCGCGCGAGCATAGCCCGCCGGGAGGGAGCCATGCAATATCTGCAGCAAGCCCAGGAAGTCTGTCAGGACCTGTTGTTCGTCGATTCCCATCACGACATATTGATGGACGTCATGTCGCGCCACCTTCGGGGAGAACGCGGCGCGCTTTCAGGTTACTGGGCCCCGATCATGGAGGCGGGCGGCATCAATGTTCAGGTCTTGCCGGTCTACGTCGATGACCGCTTCCTGCCCGGCCTTGGCCTGCGCGAAATCCTGCGCCATCTGCAGGCGGCGGAAGAAGATATCGCCAGCGACGACAGCCGCATGGAACTGGCGCAGAGCGTGGCCGACATTCAGCGCATTACCGGCGCCGGCAAGATCGCCGGCCTGCTGGCCCTGGAGGGTTGCGACGGCCTCGGCGGCGATGCCCGCGTGCTGCGCGCGCTCTGCCGCTTCGGCATTCGCATGGTCGCCTTCACCTGGGAGCGGCGCAACGCCTTCGCCGATGGCACCGGCGTTCGCAATCCGGGCGGCCTCACCGCTGCCGGCCAGGAGGCCTTGCGCGACCTGTGCCGCAACAAGGTCATCTTTGACGTCAGCCACCTGGCGGAGCCCGGCTTTTGGGATGCCATCGACGTCGTCGACGGACCGCTGGTCGCTTCGCACAGCAACGCCCGCGCCGTGCATGACCACCCGCGCAACCTGACCGACGACCAGATTCGTGCCGTGGCGGATTGTGGCGGCGTCATCGGTCTCAACTTCTACGGCGGCTACATTTCCGACCCGCCCACCTGCGCGCGTATGGCCGACCACTTGCAGCACATGGTCGAACTGGTGGGCATCGAGCATTTCGGCATCGGGGCGGACTTTCTGGAGGGCACGCTGCGCGAAGTCAGCAAGCTGGCCCTGGTCGAATCCTCCCTCGGGCCGGACATGCTGGACAACTGGATCGAGGACTGCCAGAGCGCGGACCAGATGCCGGTTTTTGTGGCCGAACTGCTCGGGCGCGGTTTTTCCCGTGAGGAACTGACCGCCCTGCTGGGCGGCAACTGGATGCGCGTCTTTGAGCAGGTCTGGGGTGGCTAGCCGGCGGTGATGCCGCCGTCGACCGGCAGCGCTGCGCCCGTCACAAAACTGGCGGCGTCGCTGGCCAGCCAGTATATCGCCTCGGCCACTTCTTCGGCCTCGGCGATGCGACCCAGCGGGTGCTTCTCCGACCAGAGTTCTTGCGCGCCCGGCCCGTGCTGCTCCCATGCCGCGGCGATCATGGGCGTGTTGACGCTGCCGGGACAGACGCAGTTGACGCGGATGCCTTCCGCAGCGTGGTCCAGCGCCATGGCCCGCGTCAGTTGCACGACGGCGCCCTTGGCAGCGCAGTAGGCCGCCGAACCGGGGAAGCCCACCAGGCCGGCGTAGGAAGAGACGTTGACGATGTTGCCGCGGGTCTGCGCCAGATGCGGCAGGGCAGCCCGACTTAGGTAGAAGGTCCCGTTCAGATTGACGTCCAGCATCTCCTGCCACTGGGCCGTCGTGAGTTGCGCCACGGTGCGTTGGCGAACAATGCTGCCGGCGTTGTTGACCAGCACGTCAAGGCGCCCCTGGCGTTCGATTGTATCCGCCACGGCCCGGTCGCACTGCGCTTCATCGCGCACGTCACAGGCGACAAAGTGGCTCCCCCCGCCAACGGCATTGATCAGACCAAGGGTCTCCTGCGCCGTCTCCGCATTGCGCGCCGCGATGACGACGCTCGCGCCTTCACGGGCGAAGCGCAGGGCCGTGGCGCGCCCGATGCCAATGTTTCCGCCCGAAATGAGCACGACAGTTTGCCCTGGCATGGCCTTGTCGCTCACAGGATCAGCTTCCATTCGCTCCAGCCCTTCACCCTTCGTAACGCCGCAAGACTGTGGAGGCCGCCCCAACAGGCTTGACCCGCGCCAGGACTGCCCGCTACAGCGCCGGATTGCAGACACTCCTGGCAAGGCAGTGACGGACAATGATAGCGAATTGTTGAGACCGCAACGCGCCTGCGCTACTATCGCCCGCGGCACAAATCTCTTGTGTGAGGGAACTGTGGCTGTTCAGAACGTCGCTTCGCCCAAAATAGAGTTGCTTGGCGTCAGCAAGACCTTTACGACGCCGCAAGGTGCGGTCGCGGCGCTGGATGAGACCAGTCTGCAAATCGCCACCAACGAAATCGTTTGCATCGTCGGACCTTCCGGCTGCGGCAAATCGACCCTGTTGAACCTGGTCGCCGGTTTCATCGCGCCCAGCGCCGGCGCGGTCCTCGTCGACGGCGCAGTCGTGCCCGGCCCGGGGGCTGAACGCGCGGTCGTCTTCCAGCAGGACTCTGTATTTCCCTGGCTGACGGTGGAGCAGAACCTGGCCTATGGCCCGGTGGCGCGCAAGGTGCCGGCCGCCGAGGTTTCACAAATCGTCGAGAGGTTGCTCTCCCTGGTCGGCCTCGCCGAATATCGCGATCTCTTTCCCTTACAGCTCTCCGGCGGCATGAAGAAACGCGTCGACCTGGCGCGCGCCTACGCCAACAAACCGGCCATCCTGCTGATGGACGAGCCTTTCGGCGCGCTGGACGTGCTGACCAGGGAGGAAATGCAGATCGAGTTGCTGCGCCTCTGGCAGGAAGAGGCGCTGACCATTCTCTTCGTAACCCACGACATCGAGGAAGCGATTTTCATCGGCGATCGTGTGGTCGTGATGACGCCCCGACCCGCCAGCGTGGCGGCGGACGTGGCCGTGCCCCTCGGACGCGAGCTGGACCCGCGCCGCAAGACGAGCGCCGCATTCCAGGCGCTCCGCCAGCAATTGATGGACATTCTCGGCCAAAAGGAAGCGGAGCCCGCCGCCTGATGCTTCAGGAAGAAGGCGTGCGCCAGCGGATTCGCCGCACCCGCGCCATCAGCCTGGCCTCTATCCTGCTGGTGCTGGTGACCTGGTATCTCGTGACCACCGAGTGGGGACTGGTCTCGTCGCTCAAGTTGCCCAGCCCCGATCGCGTGCTGGAAACCCTGGTGCAGGTGCGGGCCACGATTCTGCGCCAGGCCCTTGTGACCTTTTATCGTGTGGGCATCAGTTTCCTCGCCGGTTCTGCGCTGGGCGTGCTGGTCGGCCTGGTGATGAGCCGCTTCCGCATTGTCTTTGCGCTGCTGGAGCCGGTCATCGAGGCCTTGCGACCTGTTCCGCCGATCGCCTTGATCCCCTTTTTCATCCTCTGGTTCGGTATCGGCATGTTCGGCCAGGTCTTGCTGGCGGGGCTGGGTTGCTTCATGGTCATGGTTGTGAGTACCATCGAAGCCGTGCGCAACGTGCCGCGCATTTACGTTCAGGCGGCGCGTTCGCTGGGCGCAGGGCAGGACCACATCTACCGTACGGTGATCCTGCCGGCCATCGTGCCCGAACTGATCGCCGGCTGGCGCGTGGCCCTTGCGCTGGCCTTCGGCCTGATGATCGCGGCGGAGTTGATGGGCGCGCAGGAGGGCATCGGCTTCATGATCATGGTCGCGCGACGCAGCCTGAACACGCATACCATCCTGTTGGGTATCATTATCATCGGCATGGAGGCGGCCCTGGCGGACCGCCTGCTCTACCTGTTTACCCGCCGCCTGACGCGCTGGACGGAACGTGACGCCGAAACGCAGGTTTGACAGAATGTCGCCAGTGCTGCCGGGGTTGTCCGCTGGCTGAATGCCAGACAGTTATCGTTGTTCCATAAGGAGGAAGTAATGCAGATGCATGGTGTTCGCGGCGTTTTGATCGTTTTCTTGCTGGCTGTCTTCGCCTTCTCCGGCGTGCAGGCCCAGGATGAGATGGTTAGCGTCCGTTACGGTGTATCACCCTTCCAGGACACGCTGCTGCCCATCCTCGGGCAGGAGTTTGGCTGGTATGCGGAAGAAGGCCTCGACGTCGAGTTCGTCATCCTGGGCTGGACCGAGGTGCAGGAAGCGTTGGCCGCCGGTGAGGTTGACGTCGCCATCAACAACATCTCCTCGGTCATCGCCACCTACGATGCCTTCCAGTTCGTTTACGTCTACGGCTTCAACATCTTCGACGCCGGTGCAGCCCTGATGGCAAGGCCTGAATTCATGTCGGTTGAGGAATTCGAGGCCGAAGGGATGGAGCGGGACGATGCCGTCGTCGCGGCCCTGCAGCAGATGGAAGGGCATACCGTCGTGACCACGGGCAATACCGATATGGGCCAGGCGGTCGTCGGTTCGGCAGCGCGTGTCGGTCTGGACCCGGATACGGACATCACCATTGTTGACCTGAATCCGGACGAAGGTCTGGCCGCCTTCCTCTCGGGCACGGGCGACTTCTACCTCGGCGGCATCCCGCAGCGCACCCGCGCGACGGCCGAGGGCTACAAGCCGGTCGTCGTCGGCGCGGACCTGGCGCCACCGCCGCTGAACGGCATTATCTCCACGCCGGATTACGCCGCCGAAAACCAGGAGACCATACTGAAACTGCTGAACGTCTGGTTCCGCATCGTCAATTTCGTCGAGGAGAACACGGATGAGGGCGCGGCCATCATTCTCGACGTACTCAATACCCAGACGGGCGCCAACATGTCCGTTGAGGCTTTCAAGGAATTCTGGCAGGGCTACGAGCACTACCCGCTCAACGCCAGCGAGATTGAGCGCGACATCCTCTCGGAAGATGGATACAGCTACTGGAAGGCGCGCTGGGACGACACGAACGATTACTTCGTGAACGTCAGCGGCGTCATCATGGAGCCCGTTCCCACGGAAGGCGTCTTCCTGATGGAAGACGTCCACGCGGCCTTCGTTGAAATGTATGGCGAAGAAGAGGAATAGCGCCTGAACCAGGGAGGGGGTCGCCGCGGCGGCCCCCTCCTGCACGGGCACGAATTCCATGACCATCATCGATGCGCACATACATTTCGGTACGGACCCGGCCATCGCCGAACACCTCATCGTCCCGTATGTGCAGTACGACCAGCCCGCTTCCGTCATCCGCATGCTGGATGACTATGGCCTGGATCGCGGCGTTTTGCTCCCGCCGGACCGCATCCTCAACCCCCCTTACGACAACGATTACCGTCAGGCCAATGAGGCCGTTGCCCGCGCCGTCGCCGCCAATCCGGAGCGTCTGATCGGCGCGATTCGACTGAATCCCCTCTTCGGCGAGGAATTCGTGTGGGATACCGTGCGTTACTTCGTCGAGGAACGCGGCCTTGGCGGGATCAAGATGGTCGCCCGCGCCGATTTCTACAACCCGGCCAGCCTGCGGGTCACCGGCCCGGTCTTCGAGGCGGCGGCGCAATACGACATTCCCGTCCTTTTCCATTCCGGCCACCCCGGTCGCGACCTGCCATCGCTGCAGGGCTATGCCGCGCGCCAGTTCCCCCAGGCGAAGGTCATCATCGCCCACATCGGCCTGCACGATTACCTGACGGAGACCATCATCGCCTGCAAGGAGGCGGAAAATGTCTTCGCCGACATGAGCCAGGCATGGCCCTACGACATCAAGGCCTTCGTGCGCGCCGTCGGCGCCGAACGCCTGCTTTACGGCAGTGACGCGCCCTTCCAGTCGCCGCTGGTTGAACGCGTCAAGGTTGAGGAATGCCGCTTCAGCGACGCGGAGCTGGAGTTGATCTTCCACCGCAACGCCGAGCGCATCTGGGGCTTCCCCGCCGCAAGCGCATGAGCCGGCCCGCAGCGGACCTTGACGTCGTCGCGGTCGGCTCCTGGACCAATTTCGACCACCTTCTCGAAGTCACTTCCCTGCCCGCTCCCGGCGACACGGTCCAAATCTGCAGTCCGGTCGAAGACCTGGAGCGCGTATATTTCGGCGGCTGCGCGCCCAATGTGGCCGTCGCCGCCGCTCGCCTGGGGGCGCGTTCGGCCCTGGTCAGCGTGGTCGGCGAAGACTTCAGCTCGCGCGGTTACGCGGCGCATCTCGATGAATGCGGCGTCGACCGGCAGGCTGTGCAGGTAATCCCCGGCGAGCGTTGCGGGCACAGCTTTCTGTTCCGCGATTCCGCCGGAGACTCGGTCTGCCTCTCGCAAATCGGCGTTGCGGCGCGCCAGGAAGCTTTCAGGCCGGATCCCTCCACAGTCGCGGCGGCAAGGGTGGCCGTCATCACGTACCGCTTCGACCGCTTCACCCTGAAGGCGGCGGAGTTGGCGCGGGCGGGTGGCGCCCGGGTGATCCTGAGTGGCGCCCTGGCGACCGCGCCTGAACTGGCCGCCGCCTTCATTGCCAGGGCCAACATGCTCGTCTGCACCGAACACGAACTGGCACGGCTGGTGTCAATGCTGGCCCTTGACGATGCGCGAGAGCTTCTGAAAACGGGGCTGTCAGCCATTGTGTGTACGCGGGGCGCGGCCGGCGCCGTCTGGCAAACGTCGACCTCCAGGGGGCGCGTCCCGGCGGTCGCCGCGCGCCGGGTGGTTGATTCAAGCGGGGCCGGTGACGGATTCGTCGCGGGCCTGGCGCTGGGTCTGGCGCAGGGCCATGAACTGACAGACGCCATCCGGCTCGGGGCCAGCGTCGCCAGTTTCGTCGTCGAAGCCGTCGGTTGCCAGACGAATTTGCCGTCATTGCCGATGGCGCAGGCTCGCCTTGCGAAAGTGTAGGGACGAGGCTCCGGTCGTCCGGATTGCCCGGCGTATTGGCTTCAGGCCAGGCCCTTGAGAACTGCCAGTGCCGTTTCGTAATCCGGATGCTCGTGAACCTCCGGTAGATACTGCACATAGCAAATGTAGTCTTCGTCATCGATGACGAACAGCGCCCGGTGCAGGATTCTCAATTCCCGAATAATCGTCCCGTAGGCCTTGCCGAAGATTCCGTCACGATAATCGGAAAGGACCATGTTGCGGGAAACGCCGGCGACGGAACACCAGCGGTCCTGGGCGAATGGCAGGTCCATGCTGACGGTGACGAAAGCAAACTCGTCGCCCATGTCCGCCACTTCCTTGCTTAGCAGCAGAGTCTGTTCGTTGCAGATGGCCGTATCCAGACTGGGTACCGAACTGACCAGGCGAATCTTGCCCTCAGTGTCGCCCAGCAAGTTGAAGGGTGTGTGAAACTTGCTCTGAACGGTGGCCTCCGGCGCTTCTTCGCCCGCAGACAGACGTGGGCCGTCCAGATGCACGATCATGTCACCCAGGTAGGTGACGGTTCTTTCGCTCATCTTCTCCCCCTGACCAACTCGCTGACCCGCCATTCGTCAAATCTTGAACCTGACGCCTTTCAGATATTCCCGCACCAGCATCGCCGCCGTCACGCCCTCTCCCGCCGCCGCGGCGACCTGTTTGGTGCTGCCCTCGCGCACGTCGCCGGCGGCAAAAATCCCCGGCACGGAAGTTTCGAACATCAGGGGCAGACGGGATTCGTAGCGCTCCGCCCAGCCACTTCCTGCCGGCAAATTGTGACCGGTGAGTATGAATCCCGCACTGTTCAGTTCCACGTCCGTGTCTTTCAGGAAAGACGTGTTGGGTTCCAGGCCGATGAATACGAAAGCGCCGTTTACGTGCACCTGGTCCTCGGCACCGTTCCTGGTGTCTCGTACCCGCAGGCGGCGCAATCGTTTGCGTCCTTCAAAGCCGATGGTCATGTTGTTGAAACGGATGCTGACGTTTTCCTGTTCGTGAAGCTTGTCCTGATACATGGTGTTGGCGGTCAGTTCCTTGCCGCGCACCAGCAGTGAGACACGGTCGGCGATCCCTGCCAGGTCCAGCGCCGCCTCCACGGCGCTGTTGCCGCCGCCCAGCACGGCAACGTGCTGTCCCTTGTAGAAGGGGCCATCGCAGGCAGCGCAGTAATGTACGCCGTTTCCCAGAAACTTGTCCTCGCCATCCACGTTCAGGCGCCGGTATTTGCTCCCGGTCGCGATGATGATGGCGCTTCCGCTGAATTCTTCACCGCTAGTGGTGATCACCGTATGATAGTTGTGCCGGCTGCCAATCGTGTCAATGCTGGAAGATTGCAGGATTTCCACACCGAAGAATTCGGCCTGCTCACGAAGTCTGTCACTGAATTCGAAGCCCGTGATCGGCGTGGGAAAGCCCGGAACGTTGTCGAGAAAGCCCGTGAAATTGGCGTTGCCACCGACTGCCTCGCGTTCGACAACCAGGGTCTCGGTCGCGTCCCGCGCCGTGAAGAGAGAGGCCGTCAGACCGGCCGGGCCGGCGCCAATGATGATCAAGGGCCAGAAGCTGCGATTCATGTGCAGCGAAATATCAAGTTTTCTCGCCAGCTCCAGGTTGGTCGGGCGCAACAGGACGTCGCCGTCCTCGAAAACTATGGTCGGCAAAACCCGCTTGCCACCGGCCTTGTCCAGTATCTCCCGCGTATGTTCGGGATGTTCCAGGATGTCAATCCATTCATAGGGCACGCCGTGCTCGCCCATGAATGTCTTGCAACGCCGGCAGTCAGGACACCAGTGAGCCCCGTATATCGTGGCGCGGGCCCGGCCATCCATTTCCCTGGCACCGTTCATTGGGTCCATTGTTCTTCAATTCCAGTCAGAACAGCGATTCCACTCACTCCGCAAAACAACCGAAGGGCCTGTCAACATGTCCGGAGTTCAGGGCTGCCACAGGAATTCACAACACTTTTTTTCAAAACAAGCAAATTCAGGGCTGCTTTGTCGCTTGCATACTGTTCTTCAATTGAATGACGTCTATCTTTCCCTCCTGACAGATATGCTACATCAAGGCAGCGGATGGCACCAGACAGAGATGCCGCCAGGGTAGCGCTGCAATTGTCAGGTTTTTGACAATTGCAACGGGGCGCGTTACCTTCCCGTCGTTACGGCAGTTTGCCGCAGATTGTTGGCAAGGTATGGCGAGACTTTCTTCCACTGACTTCAGGGGCCGCGCGCGATGTCAACGCCGACATTTTCGGGCCCCGAACCAACTGGCCTTGCCACCGCCCACACCCCGACCGCCTGGCCGGGTCCGGAGAGCGGGCGCATCTCCAGACCCTGACATTGCCCAGGCGCCCACCGCAGCACCGCAGCCAATCCAGTCCCTGTCCCGAGAGCGGGCGCGTGCCCGTTGCGTTTACCCTGCAATTGCGCCCGTGACGGGCCGGGGCGGCCCGAACCCCGTTTTGTCCGCAAGAAGAGAGGAGACTTGTCAATGAAGAGAGTAATTTTACTCTGCCTGGCGCTACTGTTGCTGAGTTCGGCAACGGCCCTGGCCCAGGACGATGGCGTCCGTCGCCTGCGCGCCAACTTCGCCTGGCCCACGTTCATTGATCCGCACGTAGGTTCCGATTTTTCCAGTTCCATATCGATTACCAACATCTACGACAC
>DAOUIB010000172.1:0-15152 GCA_034428275.1 Anaerolineae bacterium | reverse complement strand
GCCCGAGCTGGATGAAGCCTTCCTGAGCAGCAGCAGTCGCGGTCTCTTGCCGGTGGTCAGGATTGATGCGCGGGTCATCGGCAGCGGTCGGCCCGGACCGCTCGGCAACGCACTGGGCCAGGCCTTTGAGCGCTACGTGGAGAGCCGCCTGGAAGCCCTGTAGCCTACGGCACCGGCTCGCGAAAGTCGTAAATCCCGTCATGAATCGCCCAGCGAATTCCGCTTATCGGCGAGACCATGTCATCGCCCTGCCGCTGCAGGCCTTCGCCACTGTGCGGGCAGCGCAAAATGGAGTCACCGGCGCAATGGACGCCCGCCTGCCCTTCCCTGGTCGCTCGCACGAAGACGCTGGGGCTCCACAGCGCCCCACTTTGCTGCAGCAGGCTGTCCGCGCGCACCAGCAAACCCGTTGGCAACGTGTTCTTCAGCAGACCCAGGCGCAACCAGGAGACCGGCAGTCGTCGATCGATGCGGAAACCGACGGCTGCCAGTTGCTGTCGCATGTACTCCGGATGGAAATCGAAGTTGAGTTCGACGAATTCCAGCGGTTCCAGCGTGTAGGGACTCCATTTTTGCAGACCCAGCGCATGGCGCAGGGCGGACTTGACATGGCGCTTGCTGGCGTGTTCCAGCACCAGGGCGCCTTGCCCCGCCATCACCCGCGCCATCTCGGCCAGGGCCCCCGGTACGTCGGGCAGGTGATGCAACACGCGGATCGTCGTCGCGGCATCGAAGGCGCCGTCGCAAAAGGGCTGCCGGCACACGTCTGCGGCGACGTACAGGAAACGTTCGTCACGGCCAAGGTTTCGCTGCGCGTCCTGCAAATGCGTGAGCGAATAGTCCAGCAAGACCACCCGGTCGAAGCCCCGGTATTCCGGCGTCAGCCGTCCGTAGCCGGCCCCGACCTCCAGCAGCCGACGGCCCGTAGGGGGCAACAGCCGCCTCAATGCGACGCGTTCAACCTGGTCCTCGTAGGCGCGATTGGCGTCTTCCCAGAATTCGTGACGGTAACGCGAACCTTCGTAATCGAGGATGTCCGGACGCGGCGCGCCGTCCCTGGGGTTCATCGGACCGATTCAGGTTCCAGACCTGCTTCGCGGCGCAGCAGCGGCGCCTTGTCACAGCGCTCCCAGGGCACGTCAAGGTCGTCGCGCCCGAAGTGGCCGTAGGCCGCCACCTGGCGAAACTGCGGCTGGCGCAGGTTCAGCTCCCGGATGATCGCCGCCGGACGCATGTCAAAATGCCGCTCAATCAGGCCAACCAGCTCCTGGTCCGACAGCCGGCCCGTGCCAAAGGTCTCCACAGCCAGGGACGTTGGCTCGGCCCGGCCGATGGCGTAGGAGACCTGCAATTCGAATCGAGTGGCAAGGCCCGCGGCGACGACGTTCTTGGCGGCATATCGCGCCATGTAGGCGGCGCTTCGATCGACCTTGGTGCCATCCTTGCCGGAAAAGGCGCCGCCGCCGTGCCGGGCCACGCCGCCATAGGTATCCACGATGATTTTCCGCCCGGTGAGGCCGGCGTCGCCGTGCGGACCGCCGGTCACGAAGCGCCCGGTCGGATTGATGTGAATCCTGGTGTCGGCATCGATCAACTGCGCCGGAATCGTTCTTCCAATGACAACGTCCTTCAGTTGACGATGAAGGGATTCCTGGCTGATGTCGTCACTGTGCTGGGCCGAAAGCACGATGGCCTTAACGCGCCTGGGCTTGCCACAGGCGTACTCAACGGTGACCTGGCTCTTGCCGTCCGGACGCAACCAGGGGAGCTCACCGCTCTTGCGCACGGTTGCCAGCTGCCGCGACAACCTGTGCGCCAGCGATATGGTGAGTGGCATCAGTTCCGGCGTCTCGTCGCAGGCGAAGCCAATCATCATTCCCTGGTCGCCGGCGCCATCCCGGTCGACGCCGGCGGCGATGTCCGCCGACTGCCCGTGCAGCGAAAGCAGCACGCCACAGCTCTCGCTGTCGAGACCGCTGGCGGCGTCGGTGTAGCCGATTTCGCGTATGGTCTGGCGAACGATACCGGCGATGGCTTCCTGGCTCACCGGCGCGCGCGTGCTGACCTCGCCCATGACCAGCACCAGTCCGGTGGTCGTGGCCGTTTCGCAGGCGACGCGCGCATGGGGGTCCTGCGCCAGCATCGCATCCAGAATGGCATCCGAAATCTGGTCGCAAATCTTGTCCGGATGGCCTTCCGTCACCGACTCCGAGGTGTACAAAAATGACGGTGAGTTGACGAAAGACAGACTGGACAAGGCATGCCTCCGCTCAGGTGGTCGGCGGCACTATAGCATAGCCCGCAGCGCTGCGGCAATTCAGCCGATCAGTTCTCCGTTGCCGGAGCGGCCCAGCAAAACATGAAACTCGCTGCGCGCCGCCGGGCTGTCCCGAAAGGTGCCCAGCATGCTGCTGGTCGTCATGCTGGCCTCGTGTTTCTTGACGCCGCGCATCACGGAACAAAAGTGCATGCCCTCGACCACCACGGCCACGCCATGCGGCGTCAGTACCGACGAGAGGAAGTCCGCGATCTGGCGCGTCATGCGTTCCTGCACCTGCAGCCGCCGGGCGTACATGTCCACAATGCGCGGAATCTTGGAGAGGCCGACGATTCTGCCCTGCGGGATATAGGCCACGTGGGCGCGCCCGACAAAGGGCAGCAGATGATGTTCGCAAAGGCTGTGGAAGGCGATGTCGCGCACGATAACCATGTCGTCGTGGTCGACTTCAAAAATGGCGTCGTTGATCAGTTTCACCGGGTCAATTCGATAACCGGAGGTCAGTTCCGCCCAGGCGCGGGCCACCCGATCCGGCGTCGCCAGCAACCCCTCGCGGCCGGTATCTTCCCCGATGGACTCGAGTAGCGCAGTCGTGGCCGCCACGATTTTTGCGTGGTCAATTGCGCTCGTCGTGGCGGCACCCGCCAGGTTGCCGTTTTCAGCCATTCGGGCCGGGAAACCTGTCGACAGCACCTGTCCTTGCGACGTTTCAGGGTCTTGGGCGTGTTCGCTCATTTGCGTCGCTTTCCGGATCTGCACTGATGGCCCAGGTCAAGGTATGGTTACCATAACACCGATTTGAGGATTTCGGCAGACCGTATGCTTTGGAGACCATGAGAAGTGGACGTCATCGAGATTGACAACCTGCGTCTGCGCTGCGTCATCGGCTTCAGCCCCCATGAGCGCAGGGACCGCCAGGACGTCGTCATCAGCCTGCGTCTGGGATGCGACATGCGCCCCGCCGCGCTCAGCGATGATCCCGACGACGCCCTGAACTATCGCAGCCTGACCAAGGACGTCATCCGACTGGTGGAAGGCTCCAGCTGGCAGTTGCTGGAGACCCTGGCGTCCGCAATTGCGCGGGTTTGCGTGGTGGACCACGACGCGCAGTGGGTGCAGGTGCGCGCGCACAAGCCTGGCGCCCTGCGCTTCTCGGATTCGGTCGGCGTCTGCATCGAAAGGGTGCGAAGGGACTTTGAGGGTGACTGAACACGTCGTCTGGTTGTCGCTGGGCAGCAACATTCGCCCCCTGGCCAATCTTCGCGCCGCCCTGCAATTGTTGCGTCGGGCCTGCACGATCGAAGCGTGTTCCCCCGTTTACCGCACGTCAGCCCGTGGCGACAGCAATCAACCGGACTTTCTGAACATGGCCCTTCGCGCCCGGACGCCACGCGACCCGGCCGATTTCCATGGCAATGTCATTCAGCCCATTGAGAACCGGCTGGGACGCCGCCGCGTCCCGGGCAACCGCAATGCCGCGCGCACCATCGACATTGACATTGCACTCTGGAACGATTCGAGTTTGGAATTCGGTGAGCCCGCGCGCCAGGTGCCTGACCCCGACATCCTGCGTTACGCCCACGTCGCCCGGCCCCTGGCGGCGCTGGACCCGGACTACCGCCATCCGCTCACCGGCCGGTCCCTGGAGGAAATTGCCGGGGCGTTGGGAACAGATGGAATCCGGCAGCTGGAGGAGGGCCTGGCGGAGCGCAGCGATGAACTCTCGCCATAAGGCCTGGTTCAGGTACAATGACGGCGACAATCGGCGGCGGGAAATACCATGAACCTGCTGGAATACGTCAACATTTTGCTGCGACGCGGCTGGATCATGCTCTTGCTGGCATTGGTCGCAGCCGGCAGCGCCCTGTGGCTGGGAAGTCAGCAGTCGCCCGTCTTCCGCGCCACCCAGCGCGTTTTGATGCAACCTACCCGCGCCGATTTCGGTCTCACGGAAGCCAGCAAGACCCTGCTGGGCAATCACGTCGCCTGGCTGGACAGCGAGTTTCGCGCAGCCGAGGTCATAGACCTCCTGCGCCTGGACATGACGCCCCGACATTTGCTCAGCCTGGTAACTGTCGCCTCCGACCCG
Source organism: Anaerolineae bacterium (assembly GCA_034428275.1). Taxonomy (GTDB): domain Bacteria; phylum Chloroflexota; class Anaerolineae; order Aggregatilineales; family Phototrophicaceae; genus JAGWBD01. The sequence continues at coordinate 10,785 of DAOUIB010000172.1, read as the reverse complement.
CTTAATCTGACCATCCAGATCGACGTGGACCTTGGCGACGGCGACCTGGCCAATGACGTGGCGCGCGAGTGGGGCAACCTGCTCATCCAGTATCGCAACGAGGAAAACCAGCGCGCCCGCCGCGAGGACCACATCAACGCCCGGCTGCAGGACAATGCCCGTTACAGTCTCCTGCGCCCGCGGCCGGCGCTCAACGCCGCTGCCGGCGCCATCCTGGGCCTGATTCTTGGTGGAGTTCTGGTGCTGGTGCTGGAATATCTGGAGAGCAGTATCGTCCGCAACAGCGACGACATGGAGCGGGCCACCGGCATCAGCGTGCTCGCTTCCATCCCGAACGCCGAAGGATAGACCATGGAACTAGTCACCGTTCGCGATCCAGGCTCTGCGGCCGCCGAGGCCTATCGCACCCTGCGCACGAACCTGATGTTCAGCAGCGTGGACAGGCCGGTCAGCACCCTGCTGGTGACCTCTCCCGCGCGCCCGGACGAGAAAAGCGTCGTACTCGCCAATCTGGCGGTCACTTTCGCCCAGGGCGGACACAGCACCATTCTGGTCGACAGCGACCTGCGCCGACCCGCCCAGCACGGGATTTGGGGCGTGGGCAACGAGCGCGGTCTGACCACCATGATGCTCGAGGAGTCGGCGCTCGCGGACCCACCCCTCGTCCCGACCGGCATTGAAGGCTTGCAGCTTCTGCCTTCCGGTCCGCTGCCCCCCACTCCGGCGGACCTGCTGGGCGGCCAGCGCATGGGCGAAGTCATCGGTCTGTTGCGCGCGCGCGCCAGCTACCTGCTTTTCGACAGCCCCCCTGTGCTGGCGGTCACCGATGCCGCCCTGCTGGGCTCCCAACTGGACGGCGTGCTGCTGGTCATTCGGGCCGGCCACACCCGCCGCGAACACGCCGCCCGGGCCCGCGAAGCGCTGGAACGCGTCCACGTGCGCATCGTGGGAGCCGTCCTCGACAACGCGCCACGCGCCGGCGTGGCCTCCAGTTATGCGGCTGCGGGTCAGACCGGAGCCTGAAATGAAAGGGCTGATCCTCAGTGGCGGCAGCGGCACGCGTCTGCGACCCCTGACCTATACCCGCGCCAAGCAACTCATTCCCGTCGCCAACAAGCCCATCCTGTTTCGGGTCATAGAATCGCTGCGCGATGCCGGCGTGACCGATATCGGTGTCGTCATCGGCGCCACCGGGCCGGAGATCCGGGAAGCGCTGGGAAACGGTGACAACCTCGACGTGCGCATCACCTGGATCCCGCAGCGCAGCCCGGACGGCCTCGCCCACGCCGTGCGGATTGCGCACGATTTCCTCGGCGACCAGCGCTTCGTCATGTTTCTGGGTGACAACGTCATTGAGGGCGGCATTGGCGGCCTGATCGGGGACTTCACCGCCAACGAATGGAACAGCCAGATTGTACTGAAGGAAGTGGCCGACCCGCGGGCCTACGGCGTCGCTACCCTGCGAACGGACGGCAGCATAGAGCGCCTCGTCGAAAAGCCGGCGCAACCGCCCACGAATCTGGCGCTGGTCGGCATTTACATGTTCGATCATCACATCCATCAAGCCGTCAGGGCCATTGAACCCTCCGCGCGCGGCGAACTGGAAATCACCGACGCCATTCAGTGGCTGATCGACGCCGGTTACCACGTCGCGCCGCACGTCCACCAGGGCTGGTGGATTGACACCGGCAAGGCGACCGACATGCTGGAAGCCAACAGTCACGTTCTCGCAGAATTGTCGCCGGCCATCGCCCCGGACTGCGCCATCGAAAACTCGGAGATCGATTCGCGCGTCAGCGTGCAGGCCGGCGCAAGAATCCGCAACAGCGTGCTGCGCGGCCCCAGCATCGTCGGCTGCAACACGCTGGTTGAGAACAGTTTCATCGGGCCCTTCACCAGCATTTATCATGACGTCTGCGTACGAAACGCCGAAATCGAACGCAGCATCATTCTTGAGCACAGCAGCGTCTGCGATATCGCTGCTCGCCTGCAGGACACGCTCGTCGGGCGATACGTTAGCGTCCGGCGCGCGGCGGGCAAGCCGCAGGCCCTGCGCATGAACCTTGGAGACCACAGCAGCGTATGGATCCCGTGATGACACCGGAAATCAGACTGATCGCGCTGGACCTTGACGGCACGCTATACGACCCGCGTACGGGGATATCCCCTGTCAACCGCAAGGCGCTTGTCGCCGCCCGCGACGCCGGCATCGAAATCGTGCTGGCGACCGGCCGGACGCGGGGCTCGGCGCTCAACGTCATCGAGCAACTGGGACTGAAATCGCCCGGAATCTACGTTCAGGGGCTGGTCACCCACAACGGCGATGGCAGTATCCGCCATCAGCATTATCTCGATGCGGGTCTGGCGCGGGAGGTCGTGGAACTCGTTGATGACGACATTGCCTTCATCGCCTATTCCGGCACGAAGACCTGGGTGCAACGTTTCGACCGGAACATCGAGTTGCTGGTCATGTATGGCGAACCGCGTCCAGGGCAGTGCGACTCCCTGGCGGAGCTGACGGGGCGCGTGCCGATCAACAAGTTCGCCGCCATGGACGTTATGAACCCCGACAAAATGAACGCCCTGCGCGCAAGACTGGAAGAGGCTTTGGGCGACCGCGCGCAGGTGCTGCAGCCCGGTCTGACCATTATGGTGGAAATCCTGCCAACGGGGACCAGCAAGGGCGGCGCCCTCGGTACGCTGATCGAGGATATGGGGATCGCGCCGAAACATGTCCTGGCCTGTGGCGATGGCGAAAATGACATTGAGATGCTGGAACTGGCCGGCATTGGCGTGGCGATGGGAAACGCTGACGAAATGGTGCGCGCTGCCGCGGACTTTGTGTCCGCCCCTTATGACCAGGATGGTGTGGCCCACGCGCTGGCACACTTTTTGCCGCACATTGTTCCGCCTGAACTGCTGCAGGACGGCGACGGATGAAGAACATTCTGGTCACGGGCGGCGCCGGCTTCATAGGCAGCGCCTTCGTGCGCCAGATGGTCGCGCGCCACCCCGAACTCAACATCATCGTCCTCGACCTGCTGACCTACGCCGGCAACCTGAACAACCTGCTGGCCGTCAGCGATGAACCCAACTACCGCTTTGTTCAGGGCGACATCGCCTCCCGGTCGGATTGCGCCGGGGCCCTGAAAGAATACGCCATCGACACGGTCGTTAACTTTGCGGCCGAGAGTCACGTGGACCGCAGCATCCTGGAACCGGACGCCTTCATCCGCAGCAACACGCTTGGGGTGAATGTGCTGCTGGACGAATCCTGCCGCGCCGGGATTGGCCGGTTCCTGCAGGTCTCAACCGACGAGGTCTATGGTGACGTCGCCCCCGGCGCATTCTCGGTTGAGGATGACCCGATGCTGCCCAACAGCCCCTATTCGGCCAGCAAGGCCGGCGCTGAACTGCTGGTGCGCGCCTGGCACGTCACCCATGGCCTGGACACCGTCATCACGCGCGGCAGCAACACTTTCGGGCCTTACCAGTACCCGGAAAAACTGATGCCCTTCTTCATCACCGAGGCCATCGACGGGCAGCCCCTGCCGCTCTACGGCGACGGGCAGCAGCAGCGAGACTGGCTCTACGTCGATGATCATGCCAGGGGCGTCGCCTGCGCCCTGTTCAGGGGCAAAAGCGGTCAGGTCTACAACATCGCCGGCGAACACCAGGCGCGCAACGTGGAAGTCACCCGTCGAATTCTGGACCTGCTCGAGAAACCGGCATCGCTGGTACGCCACGTGCCGGACCGCGAGGGTCATGACCAGCGCTATGCCATGCGCTGTGAACGCCTGAAGGCGCTCGGCTGGCGATGCGGGCACAGCTTCGCGGAAGCCGCCGCCACAACCGTGCGCTGGTATCGGGAGAACGAGTGGTGGTGGCGCCCCATCAAGTCCGGGGACTGGCAGGACTGGTATCAACGCCAGTACGCCGCCCGTCTGGCCGCTGCCGAAGGCTGAAAGACTGCCACGCCGGGCAACGTCCGTGCTAAAATGCCGCCAGTTAAGGCAGGATTGGCATGCGAATTCTGGTTACAGGCGCTGCCGGCAATCTTGGCGGCCTTCTGCTCGAAGACCTGGCCCGGGCCGGCCACGAGGTCCTGGGCGCCGACATGGTGGGCCGCGATGTTCTGCATCTGGACATCTGCGACTTTCCCGCCACACGGCGCCTGCTGCAGGAAAACAGACCCCGGCTTGTCATCCACGCCGCCGCCTGGACCGATGTCGATGCCTGCGCCCGCGAGCCGGAGCGCGCGTTGCAAATCAATGGATTCGGAACGCAAAACGTGGCTCTCGCCGCGGCAGAAGTGGACGCAGAGGTCATTTACATCAGTAGCAATGAAGTGTTTTCCGGGCGCGACCGCCAGCCCCTGGATGAATTCGCAATGCCCGCGCCTGGCAACCCCTACGGTTACAGCAAGCACGCCGGTGAACTCGCGCTTGCTGCCCACTGCCCGCGGCACTACATCGTGCGCACCGCCTGGCTCTTTGCCCATGGCGGCCGCAACTTCGTTCAGGCGATTTTGGGCGCTGCGCGCGCCGGCAAGCCCCTGCGCGTCGTCAGCAACGAGGTCGCCAACCCGACCTATACCAATGATCTGTCCGCCGCCCTGGTCCGTCTAGTCGACACAGGGCGCCGCGGCACTTACCACCTTGTCAATGAAGGCGCCTGCTCACGCTACCAGTTTGCCCGCTATGTTCTTGATCGCAGCGGTTACCCGGACACACCAATTGAGTCGATCAGCAGTCATCAGTGGCCCCGCCCTGGTGCGCCCCCGGAGTATGCGGCCCTGAGCAATGGCGCCGGGCGCCTCCTGGGCATCGTTCTGCGACCCTGGCGGGCTGCGGTCGATGCCTTCCTTGCGCAGGAGGGCTGGCTGTCATGAGCGCGCCAGTCTCGTCCGGTCCTCTGCTCTCGGTCGTCATCCCAAACTGGAACGGCGCCCGTTTTCTGCCAACCTGCCTGGACTCCCTCGCCAGCCAGAGCTGGCCCGAACTGGAGACCATCGCGGTAGACAATGCCTCCACGGACGACTCTCGTGACCTGCTGCGCCGCGACTATCCCTCGGTGCGACTGGTCGAATTGCCACAAAACAATGGCTTTACCGGCGCTTGCAACGCAGGGCTGCGCGTTGCCAGGGGCGAACTGGTCGCCCTGCTCAACAATGACACCGAAGTCCATCCCGATTGGGCGTTCGAGGTCGTGGCGGCCTTCCGGCGCCATCCCCAGGCCGGAGCGGTGGCCAGCAAAATGCTGCTCTTCGACCGGCGCGACCACCTGCACACGGCCGGCGACTGCTTTTCCCTGGATGGCCGGGCCAGCAACCGCGGAGTCTGGCAGCGGGACCGCGGTCAGTTCGAATGTGAAGAGTATGTATTCAGCGCCTGTGGCGGCGCGGCCGTCTACCGCCGCCGCATGCTGGACGAGATCGGTCTGCTGGACGACGATTTCTTCTTCTCCTGCGAGGACGTTGACCTCGGCTGGCGCGCCCAGCTGGCCGGCTGGCGCTGTATCTACACGCCGCGCGCCATCGTGTATCACCACCTGTCGGCGACGGGCGGCGGCGTGACCGCGAGTTACTACGACGGTCGCAATCTGATCTATCTGCTTGCCAAGAATTACCCCGCAGACCTTTGGCGACTCCACGGGCGAAGGGTGTTGCGCGCCCAGTGGGGCCTGCTTTGTGAAGCGCTGGCGGCCTGGCGCGGTGCGGAAGCCCGGGCGCGCCTGCGCGGCATGCTGGCGGGCATGGTGGGTCTGCCGCGCATGTTGCGCAAGAGACCGGCAATTCAGGCCAGCCGCCAGGTCTCCCGGCAATACCTGGAGGAATTGCTGGAGGGGAGCGCTACATGACGGATCGGCGCGAAGCGGGTACCGGCAACACGCTGCTCTCCATCATTATTCCTGCCTACAACGAGGAATTTCGGCTGCCCGCCAGCCTGGCAAAGATCGACGCCTACCTGCAGCAACAGCCCTACGAGGCCGAAGTGATCATCGTGGACAACGGCAGCACAGACCGCACCGTCGCCGTGGCCAGCGAATTCACCGGGACACGTTCCTGGGCCCGGGTTATTCAGGCCGCCGTGCGCGGCAAGGGACTGGCGGTCAAGGTGGGCATGCAGGCGGCCCTGGGCGACTACCGCTTCATTTGCGACGCCGACCTTTCGATGCCGATCGAGGAGATCGCCCGTTTTCTTCCTCCCCATGGCGATGGTTACGAAGTCCAGATTGCCACGCGCGAGGGGCGGGATTCGCGACGCATTGGCGAACCCGTTCACCGGCACCTTATGGGACGCATTTTCAACCGCATCATTCAGTGGACCGCCCTGCCCGGCATTCAGGATACCCAGTGCGGATTCAAGATGTTTGGCCGGGAAGCGGCCGAGGACCTTTTCAGCGTTCAGCAAATGGTAGGTATTGGCTTTGACGTTGAACTGCTCTTCATTGCCCGTAAACGCGGCTATCGCATCCGCGAAGTGCCCATCACCTGGTATTTCGATGCAGACAGTCGCATGCGGCTGATCTACGATTCGCTCTACATTTTGCTGGAGATTCAGCAGATTCACCGCAACTGGCAGCGCGGATTCTATGCCCGGCCTGGGTCATGAACGCCGCCTGCAGGGCGCCGGATTTCACCACATCCTCGCCATGGACGAAGCCGGACGGGGCGCCTGGGCCGGACCGCTCTGCGTGGGCGCGGTCTGTCTCCCGCCCGGACAGGTGGGTTTGCGGCGGTCGCTGGCAGACGTTCGCGACAGCAAGGTGATGAGCCCGGGCCAGCGGGAGGCAGCGCGGGTCGTGATCAGGAGTGTGGCCTGGACCTGGGGACTCGGTCAGGCCAGCAACACAGAAGTCGACGAGCAGGGCATTGAGCAGGCGACCTCGCTGGCCATGCGGCGCGCCCTGGAAGACGCCTGTCGGCGTCGGCCGGGTTTTGAACCCGACTGCCTGCTGCTCGACGCGCTGGTCTGGCCCGAGATGCTCTCACGCTGCCCCCAGGTCACGATGATTGACGGCGACGCCCGGTCCCTGAGCATTGCGGCGGCCAGCGTCCTGGCCAAGACCTGGCGCGACGCCCAAATGCGTGCCCTGGCGCCGAAATTCCCGGCCTACGGCTTCGAACGTCACAAGGGCTACGGGACAGCGGCGCATCGAGCCGCCCTGGATACCCACGGACCTTCTTCGCTGCATCGGCGCAGCTACAGGCCGCTGCGAGAGATGCTGAACGGGCAACAGGCGTGAAAATCGCGCTGGTGCATGACTGGCTGAACCAGGTTGGTGGCGCGGAAGACGTGCTGGCCGCCCTGCTGGAAATCTGGCCGGAGAGCCCGGTCTACACCAGTATCCACGACCCGGACAGCATGCCCTCTGCCATCAACGAGGCGGATATTCGTACGCTTTGGCTGGACCGGCTGCCGGGCATCCATCGTCACCATCAGCCCTTCCTGCCCCTGTATCCTCTGGCCTGGTCCGCCCTGCGCCTCGGGGACCACGACGTCATTCTCAGCAACAAGAGCGGCTTCTGCACCGCCCTGCGGCATGACGAAAAAACGCTTCACATTTGCTATTGCCTCACGCCAACCCGTTACCTGTGGCAACTGGAGGAATACATCGAACGCGAGCGCCTTGGCTCCGCGTGGCGTCATGCCCTGCGACCCCTGATCGCCCTGTTGCGCCGCCAGGATTACGCTTCCGCACAACGCATTCATCACTTCATCGCCATCTCTGGCGCCGTGCGGCAGCGCATCTGGGACAGTTACGGCCGCGATTCGATGGTGATCTACCCGCCCGTGGATACACAGCGCTTTCGCCCGGTCCCGCGGCATGACGACTATCTGCTGACCGTCGCGCGGCTGGTGCCCTACAAGCGCATCGACCTCGCCGTGCAGGCCGCCACGCGCCTGAATCTGCCGCTCAAGGTGGGGGGCAGCGGCCGCGATCTGGACCGATTGCGCGCCATGGCAGGGCCGACGGTGGAGTTTCTGGGATACGTCCCGGATGATCAACTGCCGGATTTGATGGCGCGTTGTCGCGCCTTCCTGTTTCCCGGCCACGAGGACTTCGGCATCGCGCCGGTTCAGGCCCAGGCCGCCGGTCGGCCGGTCATCGCCTGCGGCGCCGGCGGCGCGCTGGATACCGTCGTGCCCGGCCTCAGCGGCGAGCTCGTCCATGAACAATCCGTCGCAGCGTTTTCCTCCGCGCTGGCGAATCTGGATGGCTCCCGCTACGATAGCCAGGCCATTCGCATGCACGCCCTGCGCTTCGATACACGTGTTTTTCGCCGGAAGATGCGCGCATTTGTTGACCAGGCCCTGACGGCATTTCGCAGGCAGGAGCCCATGGAATGGCGCGATCCCTGTGAGACCGGGTGATTCAATGGAACTGCGAGCTATCCTGGCTGTGTTGCGGCGCTGGTGGTGGCTGGTCGCCATTCCCACCTTAATGGCCGGAATCGTCGCGCTCCCTGCCCTGCCGGAAGTGAGCAAGAGCAGCAGTGGCTACGGCACCGTGATCCATTTCAGTGCCGCCCAGCAGTCCACCGAAGCCCTGCCCGCCGAGAGCGGGCTGGAGGATGTCTGGCTCGCGTCCGAGCTGGCCGTACACGCCATTGCCGCCTGGGCGCGCACGGAAAGCTTCCGCAGGGAACTGGCAGCGGCCCCAGGCGTCGAAAGCGGCGACATTGCGGCGCTGGTCATCGCGTCGGACAACCATCGCAGCATCGGTCAACTCTTTCTGAACCATCCAGACTCGCAGTCCCTCTTGCGCCTTGCCACGGCAGCGACCGAAGTCCTGCAAAACTCAACGCGCAATTATTTCCCGCAATTTGCCGAAGATTCGGCTGCGGTCAGCCTGCTGGATGCCCCAACCATCACTCCCGCGCCGGTGCCTCTGGGCCAGCGTCTGGCCCCTCTGCTGCGCATCGCCCTGGGGCTGGTTGCGGGCTCCATCCTGGTGCTGGCAGCCCACACATTCGACCCGGCCCTGCGAACGCGCGAGGACCTGGAGATGCTTGGTCTGCCCGTACTCGCAACCCTCCCGCGCCAGTGATGTCTCAATCGGCAAGCGGGCGCAATATGGCGCGTACGGGAGAGGCGCAGGCGCCTTCCAGCCGCAGCGGCAGGGCTACCAGCTCGTAATCGCCATCCGGCACGTCGCGCAGCCACAGGCTCTCCAGCGTGACGATGCCATGCCGCCGCAAGGCATGATGTCCCGGCAAGGTCTCGCTGTCGCTCGCGTCCACCGAAGGGGAATCAAGTCCCAGGAGACGTAGCCCGCCTTTCGCCAGTAGCTCAATCAAGTCTTCGCCAGGCCAGGGCCAGGTCTCCGGCCACTGGTCTTCCGCCAATTGGCTGACCTCGCTGCGCAAGAGGAGTCGTTTTACGCCGGCCAGCGAGACATGCGCAAGGTCCGCGTGAGCCAGCGGGCCGTCCCGGCGCGTTACCGTCAGCAGCCGCGCCGGCCCGATACACGCTGCGAGGGGCATGCCGGCGGCCGTCGCGCCCTCATCGTCACAGTGATACCAGGCGTCCACGTGTGTGCCGAGATGCAGCGTTGTCTCCATCGCCGTCAGGTTGACGACTGCGCCTTCGCTTCTGCGCAGGGAGTGGCGCAGTCGGTACGGCTGGTCCCCGGGCCAGACTGCCGTGTTCTCATGGACCCGGCGCGTGATGTCATGGATCACAGTTTTTCCTCCCCTCAGCCTTACTCTGGACTGTGCCTGGCACACTACTGCCCGCAAGTCGGCAGACTGTTGCGATCCTCTTGCCAGGAGTCAGAAAAGGCCGACGATCTCGCCCTCTTCGTCGATGTCAACCTGTTCTGCAGCCGGATGCGCCGACAGGCCGGGCATCGTGCGCATGTCGCCGCAAAGCGGATAGATGAAACCCGCTCCCACGCTGGCGCGCACTTCCCGAATCGGCAGCACAAAGCCCGTTGGCGCGCCCTTGAGTTTGGGATCATGACTGAGGCTGAGGTGAGTCTTCGCCATGCAGATCGGCAGGTCGCCGAAGCCATTGGCTTCGTAACTGTCGATCTGACGGGCGGCCTGAGCCTCGTAGTGCACGCCGGCCGCGCCGTAGATCTGCGTGGCAATCGCCTCTATCTTGTCGCGAATCGGCTGCTCAAGATCATAGAGGAAGCGGAAACTGGAAGGGCTTTCCGCGGCGCCGACGACCATCTCCGCCAGTTCCACCGCTCCCGCCCCTCCCAGAGCGTGGTGCCTGGCCCTTGCCGCGCCGAGCGCGCCGGCTTCGACAGCCAGTCTGCCTATGGCGTCCAGTTCATCGGGATGATCGCTGTCAAAAACGTTGATGGCCACGACCGGCGTCACGCCGTGGCGTTTCACATTTTCAATCTGCCGCACCATGTTGACGGCGCCGAGTTCCACGTCCCCGACATTGCGTTCCAGCATGGCCGCTGGCAGCGGCCTGCCGGCGACGACGCGGTGCCGTCCGCTGTGCAATTTGAGGGCGCGAACCGTGACAACCAGCACGGCGGCGTCCGGTCGCAACCCGCTGGCGCGACACTTGATATTGAAGAACTTCTCCGCGCCAATGTCCGCGCCGAAGCCGGACTCGGTGATCAGATAGTCGCCGCACTTGATGCCGACCTGGTCGGCCAGCACGCTGCTGTTGCCCTGGGCGATATTGGCGAATGGCCCGGCGTGGACCAGAGCGGGCGTGTTCTCAAGGGTTTGCAGCAGGTTGGGCCGAATGGCGTCCTTCATCAGGACGGTCATGGCGCCGGCGGCCCCGATCTGCCCGGCAGTAACCGGCTCGC
>DAOUIB010000171.1:0-2138 GCA_034428275.1 Anaerolineae bacterium | reverse complement strand
TATCTTGGCCTGACGATGGAACAGGCGCCCACGTGGCTCTGGCGCAAGTTCCCGGATTGCCACCTGGTCGGCGCCGACGGCCGCAGCCACATGACTCCCACGCAATACACCATTCCCATGGACGGCAAGCCGGGTCCCTGCTGGGACCATCCCGGGGCGCGCAACGCGGCGGAGCGCTTCATCGCCGAACTGGCACGGCAGCTCGGCCGTCACGACAACATCCTGGCCTGGAACACCTTTCAGGAGATTGGCTTCTGGCCCAACGAGGCCGGCAAGACCGGCTTTTGTTACTGTCCGCATACGCTGGAGCGCTTTCGGGACTGGCTGCGCGAACGTTACGGGTCGCTGGAAGCCCTGAACGCCGCCTGGCAGCTCAACCATGCCCACTGGCAGGACGTTGAGCCGCCGCGACGCCAGGAACCGGTGGCGCCCTTCATCGACTGGCGCTATTTCATGGACGACGTCACCCTGACGCGCAACCTCGAATTCAAGACCGCCGTACTGCGCGCCAACGACCCGCAGCGGCGTCCGGTCTTCAGCCACGCCGATACGCCGCGCATCGCTTCGGGGGCGGAATGGCGCTGGGCGCGCGCCGCCGATTTCTTCGGCACCAGCAACTATCCCATGTGGAACAACGGCCAGATCTGGGACGACCCCGTCGAGGACGAGGCCGGGGCCCGATGCAATGAAATCTGGGAAGAGATGATGATGTGCACCGACCTGGCGCGCGCCAACAATGGCCGCGACCGCGCGCTTTGGGGCGCGGAATTCCAGGGCGGGCCGATCGTCACTTCACTGCACATCGGTCGCACGCCGACAGCCGCCGACCTGCGCCGCTGGATGTTGGCGGGTCTCGCCTGCGGCATGACCGGCATCAGTTTCTGGAACCACCGTCCCGAGCGTTTCTGGAAGGAGGGCAACGGTTTCAGCCTGCTGGACCACCATGGCGAGTCGACGGAGCGAATGAACGCCGCCAGCGACATTGGCCGCAGGGTGCAGCAGCACGCGCGTTTCTTTTCGCAGAGCCAGGCGCCCCGGGCTCAAGTGGCCCTGCTGGTCAACGAAGACCTGTATCACTTTTTTCAGGCCTGCAACGGGGACGTGCAACACCACTACATGTACAACATGCGCGGCTGGTACGCGCGCCTGTGGCGTCTCGGCATCCCCGTCGACTTTGTCGATGCCGCCGACGTCAGAACCGGTGAACTGGAGCATTACGATGCGGCTGTACTGTGTATGCCGCTGGCGCTGGAGGCGGACTGGTTCGCCCATCTGGTCAGGTACGTTGACCGCGGCGGATTTTTGATCAGCGAAGCCTGCCCGGGCCGCTACGATCGACTGGGCTGGACGACGCGCGCGCAAATGGTTGACGGGGCCGAAGCCCTGTTCGGCGTTTCCCATAAAAGTCTGACGCTTGTGCACGAAGCGACGCGACCCGCCCGCTGGATGCCGCAGGAACGACGTTTCGGTGAGTTTGCGGCGTCGACCCTGCTTCAGGGCGTTGGCGACTTCAGCGAACACCATGTGTTGGCAAACTTTTGGCTGCAGACCCTGCGACCGGACAAGGCCGGGGCGATTTTGCTGGCCGGGCAAGAGGTCGCCGCGACCAGAAACGTTTACGGTCAGGGTCAGGCGTTCCTGCTGGGCAGTTTCCTCGGCATGAGCGCAATGGCGCATCGCGCGGCCGATCCCGGAACGGACGACTTTATTCTGTCCCTGTTGGCGGAAGCGGGTGTAAATCCGGACCGCTATGGCCGCCTGTTGCGACGGCGTCGACAGCTTGGTGGCGAGCAGGCCTGGTTCCTGGTCAATCCCGCTGCGGAGGACTGCGAAGAGCCGCTCGTTCTGGAAGGGCTGGAGCTTTGCGCCGACCTGACAGGAGACTCGGTTGTACATGGCTCCGGTTCGCGGGTCACCCTGCGGGTACCCGCAGGCAGTTTGAGTTGTCTGTTGCTGCGGGCTCAGGACTGATTGAGGCGTGGGTCCACCACGTAGTAAAGCAGGTCGACCAGGGTGTTCATGAGTACGTAGGCCAGGGCCACGACGATGACGGCGGCCTGCACGACCGAATAGTCGCGGGACAGAATCCCTTCAAGCAGCAACCTGCCCAGGCCCGGCCAGGCGAAGACCGCTTCGGT
>DAOUIB010000170.1:0-10572 GCA_034428275.1 Anaerolineae bacterium | reverse complement strand
CGGCTCGCCGGGCACGCGCGACTGGCACGCCAATATGCTGGCCAACCCGCAGTTCACCTTCCACCTGAAGGAAAGCCTGCAGGCCGACCTGGCGGCGCGCGCCATCCCGATTCGCGACGTCAGCGAGCGCCGTCGCGTGCTGGGCGGCATCTTCGCCGGCAAAGACACGCCGGAAAAGCTGGAGAGCCGCGTCGCCGGCAGCCCGCTGGTCGAGGTGGTGTTTGAGTAGCGGGCATCAGATTTGCTTCGTAACTTAAGGCAAGGTGCATCGAACGAAGATTAGGTCGGTGTACAATACGAGTTCACTTGAGCCAACTGGACACAGGGGACAGATTGTGGAGTTGCGGATATTCCTGCTCGCTGATTTTGCGAATGTCAGTGACAACAAGCTCAATGTGATTGGAGCGTTCAATACAATTGCGTCCAGTCAATTTCCTGCACAGCACCCTTCAATTTATTTGGTAGCCAAGATCGCTGCAGGGCTTGGGGAATTCGAAGTCGAACGCAAGATTAAAGTTTTGTTTTTTGACGAAGACGCAAACGAACTCGGGAAACTGGAGGGCGGGTTTTCATTTCCAAAACCGCCAAGAGGGCATGTATCTGAAGGAGATTTCATTTTCAACATCAGAGACACGGTGTTTGACAAGGCCGGGCGCTATGAGTTTCGCCTTCTCATCGACGATCACCTTCTGGGGACAATTCCTTTGGATCTTGTCCAACTGGAGGGATCGTCGCAGGCAAATTAGCTGTGGCCAAAAGGGACAGGGCGCTACAGAGGGCAAAAGACGGTCCCACGGGCTGGAAATTTGAGCAATTGCGAAGGCTTCTTGAACAATACGGTTTCGAAGTACACTCAAGGAAGGGGAGTCACTTTTTCGCCGAACATCCGGACACAGACATCCAGCCTCCACTTGTGAAACACTCGCGAGAGTTGAGCCCCTGGTATGTAAGAACAGCGATAAAGGCAATCGAGGAAGTTATTGCCAGGCAAGGAGTGGATAATGAATAGTGACGCTCTGTGGGACAAGGCAGGAATGCTTTCAGCACGACCCTACAAGGTGGAGTTCGAATGGGATGAGCTTTCGGACGAAAGTCCTGTTGTCATGGCCATTAATCCGGAGCTTCCGGGCTGCATGGCCCAGGGGGACACAGAAGAAGAGGCATTGAAAGAACTGGAGGAAGCCCGGCAAGAATACATCTACCTTCGGTTAATGAAGGACAGGCCTGTACCTGAGCCTGAGAACTCTCGCCGACTGGTCGTGACCGGGCAATTCTCCAAAGTCAACTGGGCACATTCTCCAGACGTTCGCCAAGACTGTCCTGCTGCGGTCTCCCTGTTACTGGAGTTTGAGGTAGACAGCAATTTTGAATTGGTCCCCGCCTGAACGCACACTTCCCCTCAGCGCGCGCAGCCGCCCTCGCCGCTCGGGCGCAGCGAGGGCCGCGCGACGTCCGTCACGCCCTTCCACGCATAGGGGTCCTCGCCGGCGACCATGACGACGTCGCGGTAATCGGCCGTGGCGGCGCGCGTCCCTTCCGCAAACTGCATCCAGGGCAGCAGCGACTGCGCGCTCATGTAGTGGTTGACCAGCGCGCGACGGTGGCCGGCCCGGGCGCGGTTGGGCAGCGAGCGGTGCAGCAGGTAACCGTTGAAAAAGACGATCGAGCCGGCCTTCACTTCCACCGGCAGGGCGTCCTCGTCGCGCCAGGGGAAGCCCTGGCTCTCGTCCGTGCAGTCGAAGCGCGGGTCGTCCTGCTGCTCCAGCGGCCAGAGCACGCCGTAACGGTGCGAACCCGGCAACACCCACAGACAGCCGTTTTCGACCGTGGCGTCGTCCAGCGCGATCCACGCGCCGGTCAGGCTGCGGTCGCGCGTGGGGATGAAGTCCTCGTCCTGGTGCCAGGCCTGGCCCGGCTTGCCGGCGGACTTGACGAAGAGCATCGACTGCATGCACTTGACGTCCGGGCCGATGATCTGCGTCAGGATGTTGACGATGGCCGGGTGCGCCAGTTGCGCGCGCATCAGGGGCGAAATCTTGTGCGGGAAGTGGATGCAGAGGTACTGGCGGATGACGTCCTCGTCGCTCTCCTGCGGGCTGTGCGACAGGCCGTTGCGCAACGGGCCGCGCTCGCCGCGGCAGATGCGCGCCGTCTCGGCCTGCAGTTGCGCGATCTCCGCCGGCTGCAGCGCGTCTTCGAGGACGAGGTAGCCCTTTTCGCGCCAGGCGGCGATCCGGGCCGGCGCGGTCGATGTCAGGACAGCGCTCTCAGACACAGGTCAACCCCTTCCGTCGTTCGTTAACACAAGAGTTCCCGCCCCGGCTGGCGGGACGGGAACCCTGAGCTACGGGATGTTCGGAATCAGGCGTCGGAGTCTTCCGACTCTTCCTCTTCCATCTCCCCGTCGTCGTCCGACATGTCTTCTTCCATGTCGTCCATGTCCAGCATCTCGCCCGTGATGGGGTCAACGCCGGTGCTGATGCTGCCGTCCTGCAGGCCGGCGAAGATCTCTGCCAGCTGCGCCAGCACTTCCTCCGGCACGTCGGAGTCATGCGGCGGCGCCAGGCCGACGCCGTCATTCTCGGCGGCCAGCACGCGGTTGCCGCCGTAATTCATGTCGTCGCCCGCAACCAGCTCCGCCAGCGAGAGGTAGACGCCTTGGTCAACGCGCTTCATGGCGCTGGAGATGAGCATTTCCGCGCCCGGCGTCTCGCCATTGCCGAAGGTCGTCAGGTATTCGTCCTGGTCGACGCCGATCACGTAGACGCCTTGCGCGGCTGCGGCCTGAATGGCGCCGGAGCCGGTCGGGCCGCCCGCGCCAAAGATCACGTCCGCCCCTTCGGCGATGAACTGCGACGCCGTTTCGGCGCCGGTGGCCGGGTCGGTGAAGCTGGGGATGTAGACGCCGAGGGCCGCGGCATCCATGTTGGTATGGGCCACGCCGTTCTCAAAGCCATGGCGGAAGCGGATCACCGGCGGGATGTCGATGCCGTAAACGCCGGCCACGACGCCACTCTCGGTCATCAGCCCGGCGAGCGCGCCGGCCATGAAGCCCGCCTGGTCCTCGCGGAACAGGACGCCCACCTGGTTGGGCGACGCTTCGGGATAGAAATGATCGACGCCGATGAAGTAGACGTCCGGATTCGCCGCCGCGGCCGCCAGGGTCGCGTCCGTCATGAGGAAGCCCACCGTGATGATGGCGCCATAGCCGGAATCGACGCAGGTCTGGATGTTGGCATTGTAGTCCACCTGGCTGGTGGTCTCGATATAGGTTGAGTCGAGGTCGAATTCCTCCACCGCGTCCGTCATACCCTTGTAGGCGAACTGGTTGAAGGTCCCGTCATTGACGCGGCCGACGTCCGTAATCAGACAGACCGACTCGATCAGCGGGTCCTGCGCAAGGGCCGGCAGCGCCAGCGACATGGTCGCCAGTAACACCAGCGTGAGCATAAGGACGATTTTTCTGTTCACAACGAGGGTTCCTCTCATACTCATGGTCGACAGTGCACACCCGCTACTGTAACCCAAAACCGGCGGGCGACAAAGCAGCGGGGCGCCTGGCGGAAGGCCTCAGCCGCCGCGCTCCTCCCCTTGCGCCGGCTCCAGCTTCTCGCCGGTGACCGGGTCGCAACCCGTCCCCTGGCTGCCATCCTGCAGGGCGGCGTAGATGTCGTCCAGACGTTCCAGCGCCTCGTCGGGCACGTCGGAATCGTGCGGCGGCGCCAGGCCGATGCCCTCGCTGGCCGCGTCCAGCAGGCGCAGGCCGCCCTCCCCGTGGAAGCTCGCGGCGTCGCCTTCAACCAGTGCCTGCAGGGAGAGGTAGACGCCCCGGTCCACGCGTTTCAACGCGCTGCTGATCAGGTATTCCGCGCCCGGGCTCTCGCCCCTGCCGAAAGTCGTCAGGTATTCGTCCCGGTCCACGCCGATGACGCGGACGCCGGCCGCCGCCGCGGCGAGGATGGCGCCGGAGCCGGTGGTGCCGCCGGCGCCGAGAATGACGTCCGCGCCCTCGGCGATGAACTGCAGCGCGGTCTCGGCGCCCGTCGCCGGGTCGGTGAAGCTGGCAATGTGCACACCCAAAACCTGCGCCCGGGCGTTGTTGTGGGCCACGCCGTTCTCAAAGCCGCAGCGGAAGCGCAGCACCGGCGGAATGTCGATGCCGTAAACGCCGGCCACGACGTCGCTCCCGGTCACCAGACCGGCCAGCGCCCCGGCCAGAAAGCCGGCCTGGTCCTCGCGGAACTGCAGGCCCACCAGGTTGGCGGGGGGTTCGCTGTAGAAGTGGTCCACGCCGATGAAGTACACGCCCGGGTTGGCCTGGGCCGCCGCCAGGGTCGCGTCGGCGATCAGGAAGCCCATGGTGACGATGGCGTCAAATCCCGCGTCGATGCAGGTCTGCAGGTTGTCTTCGTAGTCCACCTGGCGGGTGGTCTCGATGAAGCCGGTCTCCAGCCCGAAGTCCTCCGCGGCGGCCAGCATGCCCTCGTAGCCGCCCTGGTTGAAGGTGCCGTCGTCGACGCGGCCGACGTCCGTGACCAGACAGACCGACTCGATCAGCGCCTCCTGCGCCAGGGTCGGCGGCGCGAAAAGCGTGATGGCGAGAAGAGTCAAGGTCAGATTGCGTGTCAGCCCGCCCCTGTTCATCGCCGGAGTCCCCCGTCGCCACAGCGCGGGGGCTATTTTACCCGGGAGGGGGGTGGCCGGCCCGGTGTGTCAGCCGATCAGGTCCGGCAGCGTGAGCGTGATGTCCAGTTGATGGCGGCCGGCGGCGGGGCTGTCGCTGCGCAGGCCCAGTTGGCGCAGTTGCTGCAATTGCGGCCCGGCGGCGGCGGGCAGGAGGGTGGCGTAGAGCGGCGCGATGTCGACGTAGAGCTGCGGCGGCCGGTCCTGGGCCAGGGCCTGCCAGCGCGCGCGATCGATGAGGCGGTCGTCACCGCGCAGCGCGCGTTCCATGGCCTCGGGCGCCGCGCCGGTGCCCAGCAGCAGCAGGCCATCCTCGAGCCAGACCTGCAGCGGCGGCTCGACAAAGTCATCGCCGGGCAGCATGCGGCGCAGGTTCGCGTCCGCCGGGTCGCCGGCGAGGCCGCGCGCATCGAGGGTCAGGGAGACGAGGCGGTCGAGCGCGTCGATTACGGCCTGGCCGTCGTCCACCTCGGCGACCAGCAACAGGTCCCAGGGCATGTTCAGCGGCGGCAGCGGATCGTTGGGGCGCGGCAGCAGGGCCAGGCTGAAGCTGCCGTCAAGCCGCCGCAAGAGGTCGAGGTCGAGATCGAAATTCGCCTGGTCCCACAGGGCCAGCAGCCAGCCGTTGACCAGCGTGTCGATGGTGTCCGCGTCCGGCGCCGTCAGGAGGCCGCTGGCCGCGCCCTGGGTCTGCCGGACGCCGAAAGCGCCTAGCAACTCGCCGCCGAAAGTGGAGAAGGGCAGCGCCGCCAGCAGGTTGAAGGCCAGTTGGCGCGCGTCGCTGCCGCTGGCGACCAGCATGGCGCTGCGCGGCACGGGCTCCAGCACCGCCGGGTTGAAGGGCCCCGGCGCCGGGGCGGCAGCGCCGTCGTCGTCCCCGTGGAGCGTCAACGAAAGGCGCAGCACGTTCAGGCGCGGCCGGTCGGTCTCGAGGGAGAAGGTCAGCGCCCGGGCTTCCCCGCCCAGCGCCAGTTGTGGCAAGGTCGTGTCGCCGTCGAGTCCCTCCAGGGCCTGGCCGAAAGCGTCCAGCAGGGGCTCGGCTTCCTCGCTGCCGGAGAGCAGGGCCGAGAGGGCGCGGGGGGTCTGCGTGCCGCGCAGCCAGCCAGACAGAATCTCGCCGGAGGCCGGGCCGTCGCCGTCGCGCGGGGCCATGCCGCTGCCCTCCGCCAGCAAGGCGGGGCCGCCGCCCGCCTGGGCGTCGAGGGCGGCGCGCACCAGCGCATCCGGCCCGATGAGGACGGCGCCAGGCGTGAAGGCGATGCTGCTGCGGTCCGCCAGCCAGAGCCGCTGGCCCTGGTGCTGGTCGCGTTGCAGCAGGTCCTGCTCGTCAAGGATGTCGCTGAAGCTGCCGAGGGCCTGCAGCAGGTCCTGCGTGGGCAGGATGAGCAGGGGCTCCGGCGTGTCGTCGTCGCGGCGCCAGGCGAGGAACAGTTCGTCGTCCAGCCAGGGCGCGAAATCGCGGGCGAAAACGGGCAGCGTCTCGGTATCGAGCTGTTGCAGCGGCAGGGCCTGCTCCAGCCCCTGCAACGCCTGCAGGCCCGGCCGCGCCGGTTGCAGCAGGGCGGCGGAACGGGCGGCGATGTTGAGCGCGTCGAGGGCGTCGCGGTCGTCGAGGTCGAGGCGCAGCCAGGCGTCGACGTCGGCGGGCAGGAAAGCGCGCGGGTCCGCAGCGGTCGGCGGGTCAGGCGCCTGCGCGAGGAGGGGCGCGACCAGGATCAGCAGGGCAGAGGCGCAAAGCAGGGCGCGACGAAAGGTGACACCCGACATGGACGACTCCCGAAAGGCCGGCGGCAGGTCAGCGCCCGAGCATAGCGCGGCCGCAGCCGGGCGGCGCGGGACTTAATCAAACGCTGATGTAAGGCCTCAGAGGCCCACGTCGCGGCGGCGGAAGGCCCACACACTGCCCAGGGCCATCAGCAGGGCCAGCGCGCTGATGAACAGCGTCTTGCCCTGGTCCAGGCCCTGCTGCACGATGCCGGCGGCGTCGTAGTAGCTGAAGAAGGAGATCGCGCGCAGGGTCTGCGACAGGCCCTCGCCGACGATGCCGGCCACGGTGTCGATCATGAAACTGGCGATCACGAAGGCGGTGGTCACGGCCAGCGCGCGCTGACGCCGGCGCAGCAGGGCCGCCATCAGCGCGGTGAAGGCCAGCACGAAAATCAGCACCGGCACCACGTTGAAGACCACCGTCGCCATGCGCGCCATGTCCAGCTGCACGTCGACCAGGGCCACGCCCAGCCAGAGGCCGACGTAGACCAGGACGCCCACGCCCACAATGCTCAGGCTGTAGGCCAGAAAGCGTTCGACGATGACCTGCCAGCGCGGCAGCGGCAGGCTCAGGATCACTTCCATGACGCCGTCATCCTCGTCGTTGGCGCTGATGCGCATGCCCATCACCACCGGATACGCGGCGAAGATCAGCGCGAACTTGCCGAAAAAGCCGACCGTGATGATGCCCTCCGGCGTGGCCAGCACCTGCAAATCGGCGTCGAAACCGGCGGCCGCCAGCAGAATCGGCGGCATGCCCTGGATCAGCTCGACCATCTTCATCGAGTCGAAGAAAGGCACCATGGCGGCGGTGAACAGGGCCATCAGGCCGAGGCCCGCGCCCCAGTAGACCATCTGCAGCCAGGTGCGGCCCAAGGTGTGAAGAAAGATGACTCCGCTCATAAAATTTGCTCCTCCAGATGACAGGTTGGCATGATCTAGAGTCCCACGTCGCGGCGCTGGAAGGCCCACAGCGATCCCAGGGCCAGCAACAGGGCCAGCGCGCCGGTAAGGAAGGTCTTGCCCTGGTCCAGACCATGTTGCAGGATCCCGGCGGGGTCGTAGTAACTGAAGAAGGAAATGGCGTGCATCGATTGCGAGAGTCCCCCGTCGGTGACGCCGGCCAGGACATCCAGCATGAAACTGGCGACCACAAAGACGACCGTCACGGCCAGCGCGCGCTGACGCCGCCGAAAGAGCGTTGCCATCAACGCCGTGAAGGCCAGCACGAAGATCAGCACCGGCACGACGTTGAAGACCACCGTCGCCATGCGCGCCATGTCAAGTTGTACCCCGGCCAGCGCGACGCCCAGCCACAACCCCGCATAAACCAGCGCGCTCACACCCACGAGAATCAGGCAGAAGGCGAGATAGCGTTCGACGATGACCTGCCAGCGCGGCAGGGGCAGGCTCAGGATCACCTCCATGATGCCGTTGTCCTCGTCGTTGGCGCTGATGCGCATGCCCAGCACTATCGGACAGGCGACGAAGATGAGCATCATTTCGCCGAAAAAGCCGATGGTGATGAGCCCCTCCGGCGTTGCCAGAATCTGAAGGTCGGCATCGTAACCGGCGGCCGCCAGCAGAATCGGCGGCAGGCCCTGGATCAACTCGACCATCTTCATCGAGTCGAAGAAAGGTACCATGGCGGCGGTGAGCAGGGCCATCAGGCCGAGACCCGCGCCCCAGTAGACGATTTGCAGCCAGTTGCCGCGGAGCGTGTTGAAAAAGAGCACTCCGGTCACCGGACGGGCCTCCGCGCTCTAGAGACCGATGTCCCGGCGATCGAGGAACCACAACGCGCCGGCCAGCAACACAAGAGTCACGCCCAGCAGCAGGGCCAGGTTTTCCGCCGGCAGGAAGCTGCCGGGCGCGATGCCCTCGCTGCTCCAGCGATAGAAGGAGAGCCGACCCAGCTGGTTGAGCGGCCCCTCGCTGATGGCGCTGGCGATGAAATCCAGAAAGTAGCTGCCGATGACGAAGACGATGCCGATACCCGTGGCGACCATGTGGCGCCGCAAGGCGGCCGCGGCGAGGGCCGTGAAGGCCATCACCAGCAGGGTGCCGGGCACCAGGTTGAAGGCCGTGGCGAAAAGTGTGGCGGGCGTCAGGGTGAACTCCGTGGCGCCGCTGCCCAGCACCAGGCCCAGCGCGCTGAGCAGGACGATCAGCAGGGTCAGCAGGGTGAAGGCGAGGAAGCGCTCCAGCAGCAGGCGGCGGCGCGAGAGCGGCAGGCTGAGCAGCACGTCGAGAATGCCGGCCTCCTCCTCGTTGGCGCAGAGGTTCAGCCCGGCCAGCAGGCCGTAAACCGCCAGCATCAGTTGCGCCCAGGTGGCGAAGCCGTACTGGATGAAGCCCTCCGGCGTGCGCAGCAGCAGCGTGTCGCCCGCGCCGATGGCGTCCAGCAGCGGCTGCGGCATGGAGGCGACCAGACCGACGTAGTTGTCCAGCGCCTCCTGGTCCGGGATGACGGCGATGACGTAGAGCCCCAGCAGCGCCAGGCCGGCGCTCCAGTAGAGGGTCGGGCGCCAGTGCTGGCGCAGCGTGGCGCGCAGCAGGACCCCGCTCATGCCTCGCCTCCGTTCCCGTAGTAGGCGAGGAAGATTTCCTCCAGCGTGGGTTCGTGGACCTGCAGTTCCTCGACGTAGCTGTCCTGCAGCGCGCGCAGCAGCGGGTCGAAGTCGCCGCTGAGGCGCAGGCGCAGCGAACCGTCCTCGACGCTGACCTCGCTGACGCCCTCGAGGGCCTCGAGCCGGCCGGGCAGCGCGCCCAGGTCGCGCACTTGCAGGGTGACCCAGCGGAAACCGACCTGGGTCAGGCGGCTGACCTGTTCGACGGTGATCAGGCGGCCCTGGCGCAGGATGGCGACGCGGTCGCAGATGGCCTGCACCTCGGGCAGCAGATGCGAGGAAAGGAAGACGCTGCGGCCCTCGTCGCGCGTTTCGAACATAATCTCGTGGAAGATCTGCTGCATCAGCGGGTCGAGCCCGCCGGTGGGCTCGTCGAGGATCAGCAGGTCCGGTTTGTGCATCAGGGCCAGCACCAGGCCCAGCTTGCGCCGGTTGCCGCTGGAGTAATTGCGCACCCGGATGTTCAGGTCCAGTTGCAGGCGTTCCGTCAGTTCCCGCAGGTAGGCTTCATCGACGCCGCCGCGCAGGTCGGCCACCAGACGCAGGACCTGGGCGCCGGTCTGCCCCTTCCACAGGGCCAGTTCGCCGGGCAGAAAGCCAATGCGCCTGTGCAGGGCCACGCTCTCCGCCTGGGCGTCCATGCCCAGCACGGTCGCGCTGCCCCCGCTGGGACGGATGAGATCGAGCAGCAGGCGGATGGTGGTGGTCTTGCCGGCGCCGTTGGGCCCCAGGTAGCCGAAGATCTCGCCCTGCTGCACCTGCAGGTTGAGCTGGTCCAGCGCGCGCACTTCCTGGCGGCCGGAGCCGTAGACTTTCGTCAGGTCACGAGTCTCGATGACGGCCATGAAATTTCCGCTTCCTCCCGTGAACAACCTGTTTCACTATATCACAGGCGGGCGGTAACCCTTGCCGCAAGGGCCGCGCGGCGCGCGCTACAATCGGCCCATGACGAACAGCGAACCCCTCGGCGGCCAGGACCGGAGCGGACTCCTCCGCCGCGGCGTCCTTGCGTTGCTGACGGCGATTCTTTATTTGCTGACCCTGGCCCTGGGCGTGCTGGCGCTGCTGGCGCTGGTGCGCACGGTGGAGTTTGGCTCGGCGCTGCTGATCGCGCAGTACGACCTGGTCGCGCCGGCCAACGCGCGCGGCGTCATGACTCTGTTGCGCAACGTCACTGCCATTGGCGGGGGGCTGCTGCTGCTGGCCGTGGCGGTGTTCGGCCTGGATTACCACTGGAAACAGCGCGGACAGGGACGCTCGCTGCGCCTCTTTGCCCTGACTCTGGGGGTTGAGCTGGCCCTGCTGGCGCTTGAGCGCCTGGTCTTCTTCGCCTGACGGGGCCCGCGCGCGGGGGATTTGACAGGCAGCCGGACTGACGATAACTTGTGTTAAGTGCAGGTTAAGTGCGCTGTTCCGTAGGGCCGCAGCCCTTAAAGCGGCCATCAGCAGCGCTTAACGGGCCTGCGCTACAGTGAGTGGCGCCGATCACATG
>DAOUIB010000169.1:0-6393 GCA_034428275.1 Anaerolineae bacterium | reverse complement strand
CCAGCGATTCTGCCAGTTCGTAGAGCAGGCCGCGCCGGTGCAGACGCGGGCGGGGCGGGTATTCAAAAGACAAATGCAGCGCTTTCATCCTGGATCGGGCCGCGCATCAGTTTAACGACCGTGCGCCGGTCTGGCAATGCAGGCGGCTAAAGTTGTCCGTCGCGCGGCCGAAAGCTGAGCACCAGCGGCGTGCCCTCGAAGGACCAGGTGGCGCGAATGCGATTCTCCAGATAGCGCCTGTAGCTGAAGTGGACCAGTCGCGTGTCGTTGACGTGGAAGAGAAAGACTGGCGGATCCACGTCGACCTGGGAGGCATAGAAGATGCGCAACTGGCGCGTGCCCTTGCGTGGCGGCGGATGGGCGTGCAGGGCCTCGCGCAACAGGCGGTTCAGCGCCGAGGTGGGCAGGCGCAGGCTGCGCGCCTCGTAGACTCGATTGGCCGCTTCCAGCACCTGATGGATCCGCTGTCCCGTCAGGGCGCTGATGAACAGCACCGGCGCATCGGGCAGGAAGTTGAACTTGTCGCGCATCGACTCCAGCCAGGCCGGCATGGTGTGCGCATCCTTTGCCAGGGCGTCCCACTTGTTGACGATGACGACCACGCTGCAACGCGCTTCCAGAATGGCGCCGGCGATGTGCTGGTCCTGCTCCGTGACCCCCTCAAGGGCATCGATCACCAGCAGGGCGACGTCCGCCCGCTGGATGGCCCGAATGGCCCGCAGCACGCTGTATTTCTCCACGCCCCGCTCTATCTTGCCACGCCGCCGCATGCCGGCCGTGTCGATCAGGGTCAGGGGAGAGCCATGCCAGAGAATGTGCGTGTCTATGGCGTCGCGGGTGGTTCCGGCCACCGGGCTGACAATGGCGCGCTCTTCGCCCAGCAATCGATTGAGCAGACTGCTCTTGCCCACGTTGGGGCGCCCCGCGATGGCGATCTTGAGCACGTCGTCGTCATCGTCATCTTCCTCCGGTATTGCGGCCGGACCCATCGCCGCGACAAGCGCGTCCAGCATGTCGCCGATCCCCAGGTTGTGGTAGGCGCTGACGGGGTACATCTGCGCGAAGCCAAGGCCGTAGAATTCCATCGCATCGTCACGACGCGCGTCGTTGTCGGCCTTGTTGGCGACGACCAGCACGGCGCGTCCGGTACAGTTTTCACGCAGCACCTGGGCGATGTGTTCGTCGGCGGCGGTGATGCCCTGTTCGCTGTCGACGACCATGAGGACGACGTCCGCGTCTCTGGCCGCCAGCAACGCCTGACCCTCGATCTGCGCGATGAAGTCCACGCTGCCTTCGGCCAGGGGGCGCGTGTCCCGACCGCCTTTGGGTTGCCAGACCTCGATACCGCCGGTATCGACGACGATGAAGGGCACGCCGGTCCATTCGCAGTTGCCCTGAATGCGGTCGCGCGTCGTGCCCGGTATGTCGTCGATGACCGCCAGTCGTTCGCCGACGAGGCGGTTGAAGAGCGTGCTCTTGCCGGTGTTGGGCCGGCCCACGAGGGCCACCAGCGGTTTCTGCGCCATTGCATTCCTGCTGAGTCAATGATTTTTCAGGATAACATCAGAAGCGATGCGGACTGTCAAGCGCTGTCCCCGGCATCGCCGCCGGCATCTGCGGCGGCGTCAGCGGCGCTGATGGTGACGTCGATGCCGGAAGGCAGGATGGAGATGTTTTCAATATCGTCGGTGTCCAGAGTGTGGCTGACGTCAGGGACGACGGAGTGGCTGCCTTCACCCAGTTCCTGCAGGTCGACCAGCACGTGCAGGTCGGAGGCGCTCATGTTTTCCAGGGCAATCAGCGCGCCCGTGATCAGCACCGTCACCGTCTCGGGCGACAGACTGGCGCTGCGGTCCTCCGCCAGGCCGATGTACTCGACGACGGTCTGATCGAACTGACGACTGGTGAGCAGCGGAGTGATGCCGATGGAGACCGTGATCCCCTGGCCGCCGAAAACGAAGAGGTCTTCTTCGCCGGTAATAACGTGGGTCTGCACGACAAAGCTGTCGTTGCGACCCTCCAGACTGACCGCTTCGGTGAAAAGCGTGTCCGGCGCGTTGTCCAGTGCTTCCGGCTCCCCGCTGACCAGAACGACCTGCGGATTGTAGGCGACTGAACTCAGCGTGTAGCCTTCCGGCAGGGTGTCCGCCAGAATGTTTGGCTGGACGCTGATCTGGCGGATGTCGGAGCGCGTGCGCACCGGCACATCGATCTGCATCATGGCCGGCGTCAGCGTGACGCCGGAGACGACTTCGCCGTCGGCGTTGACGGCCTGCAGACGCAACTCATCGCGAAAGTCGTTGCGTCGTTGCGAGAGGTTGAGGGCCAGACGGGCCGCGATCACCTCCCCGGCAAGGTGTTGCGGGCCGCTGACCATGACGCTGCCGGCCATGGGCTGCGGGCCTCCCTCGCCGATTTCGAAGCCGCGCGGAAGGGGGAGGGTCACCTCCACGCTGACTGGCACCTCCCGCTCCAGCAGGGGCTCGAGATGCACGAAAATGGAGCGGGGAGCGGTATCGGAAATGGCGTTGCGGGTCACGCTGGTCTGCAAGGTGACACTGTGTTCGCCCGGGCCCAGGCCATGGAGGCTGGCCTGCACCAGAATGTCGTCCAGCACCAGGCGGGAAAGCGTGGTCTGCGGTGCGCGCACCGTCACGGTTGCCGATTCCCGGCTTTGACTGGTGAGGACCAGGCCGTCGGTTTCCGTGAAGAGAATCGGCACGTTGCGAAAGATTCGTTCGTTGACCGGATCACGCTCCAGGGTGGCGATGAACCAGACACAGAAGGCCAGAAAGAGGGAAGTCAGGAACCAGACAAGGTTCCGGCCCGTCCTCGCCCGCGCGGGCGCAGGCGTCTGGCTCACGAAGAAGTTTCGCGCCGCGCCCGTCGCGGCCAGCCAGGCGTTGGCAGGCGAGCGCCGAGCCAGTCCGGCAGCAGGCGCGTCACGGGTTGGTCCGTGGCGTAGATGGCGCCCAGCACGGTGTTGAGGCGATGGCCGTCCATGCGGCCGGAGATGCGCCCGCCATCGGTCATGGTTATCCGGCCGGTCTCCTCCGAGATGACGACCGTGATGGCATCGCTGACTTCACTGATGCCCAGGGCGGCGCGATGGCGCATGCCAAGCGTGGGGTTGTTGAGGTTGCGACTGGCCGAGAGGGGCAAAACGACGGCGGCGGCGGCGATGCGGCCCCGCTTGTCGACGATGACGGCGCCGTCGTGCAATTCGGTGCGGGGCCAGAACAGGGTCAGCAACAACTGGGAAGACAGCTCGCTGTCCAGCGGAATGCCGGTGCGCACGTATTCATCGAGGTTGCTGTCCCGCTGCAGGACGATGAGGCCGCCATGACGGCGCCCGGCCAGCAGATCGACGGCGACGCTGATCTCGTCGATGATGTGATGCCGGAATGAAGCGCTGCTGCCGCGGCCCCGACTAAAAATGCCGGCGCGGCCGAGCTGCTCCAGGCCGCGGCGCAATTCCGGCTGAAAGACGACCGGCAGCGCGATCGCCAGCAGTGGCAGGCCGAGCCCGATCAGCCAGCTCAGGGCCGTCAGGTCGAAGACGCGGGTGACCAGTAGCATGCCGAGTACGACAAGGGCGACGCCCCGCAGCAGGGCGATGGCCGTGGCGCGGATGAAAAAGCTGAGCGTAAAGAAGACCAGGCCAACCAGCAGGATGTCCACCAGAGCGCTTGCGTTCAGATTGTCGAAGACCCACAGCAGTTCCTGCATGGTCGTTTTTCCCTGGCGTTGTGCAGCGCCCCTTGCCCTGGCTCAGACCTGGCCCCGCGTGCCCATCAGTTCGACCAGGATGGCCTTTTGGGCATGCAGACGATTGGCCGCCTGAGGGAAGATAAGGGAGCGCTCGCCGTCGGCCACCTCGTCGGTGATTTCCTTGCCGCGGTAGGCGGGCAGATCGTGCATGACGACGGCCTGGGAAGGCGCCCTGGCGAGCAGCGCCGCATTGAGTTGCCAGGGGCGAAAGACCTGCCGTCGTTCGGCGGCCTCCGCTTCCTGACCCATACTGACCCAGGTGTCGGTGTAGAGTATGTCCGCGCCCGCGACGGCCCGATCGGGATCGGACTGCAGGCGAAGGTCAATGCGGGGGTTGATTTTTTCCGCATCGGCCAGCACTTCCTCGTCCAGGGCGTAGCCCTCCGGCGAACTTGCGGTGAAGTCCAGCCCGAAGTGGGCGCAGGCCAGCGCCAGCGAGGCGGCGATGTTGTTGCCATCGCCGAGATAACAGAGTCGCAGGCCTTCCGTCCTGCCAAAATGCTCGCTGATCGTCAGCATGTCGGAAAGCGCCTGGCAGGGATGCCGGTCGTCGCTGAGACCGTTGATGACCGGCACGCTGGCCCAGGCCGCCAGGTCGACGACGTCCTGGTGGTCATAGACCCGCGCCATGATTCCCTGCACCATGCCGGAAAGCACGCGCGCCACGTCCGCGACGCTTTCGCGTTTCCCCAGGCCGACCTCGTCCGCACCGAGCATGATGGCGTGGCCGCCGAGGTGCTTCATGCCGACCTCGAAAGAGACCCTGGTGCGCAGCGACGCCTTTTGAAAAATCATGCCCAGAGTCTGGTCCGCCAGCAATTGCCGGTTGCCGCCGTCGCGCCATTCGCGCTTGAGTTCCAGCGCCAGCCGCAGCAAACGCTGCAGGTCGACGGAGGTCCATTCGGCAAGATCGAGAAAGTCACGGGGCATGACGGGAAAATCCTGAGATGCGGCCTGAAATGACAACCCAAGTATAGCGTCAGCCGGAGGCTCTGCCAGGCGGCGGGTCTAGAGGGACAGGGGCTGCATGTCGCGCCAGTTGAGGCCGACTTCCGCATTGGCGCGCAACGGCGCCTTCAGTTCGACCGCCGCCTCCATGACATCGACGACGAGTCGGCCGGTCTCCGCCAGTTGCCCGTCGGGGACTTCGAGCACCAGTTCGTCGTGGACCTGCAGGATCATGCGCGCGTCGAGCCGGTTGGCGGCCAGGGCCGCGTGCACGTCGAGCATGGCGCGTTTCATGATCTCGGCGGCGCTGCCCTGGATGGGCAGGTTGATGGCCACGCGTTCCGCCCGGCTGACGGCGACGGCGTTGCTGCGGCCCGCGTTCAGCAGGACGGGAAACTCGTGGCGCCGACCGAAGAGCGTGGTCAACGGGCCCTGTCGCGCCTGCTGCTTGGTCGTTTCGATCCATTCCCTGACACGCGGTATACGACCGAAGTAGTCGGCGATGAATTCCCTGGCCTGCTTCACGCTCATGTCGCTGTCACTGGCCAGGCCAAAGGCGCCCATGCCGTACATGAGGCCGAAATTGACGCGTTTGGCGAAATCCCGTTCCTGGTAGCTGACTTCCTCGAGCGGGATGCCGAAAACGGTCGCGGCGGTGACCGAGTGAATGTCCTGCTCCTGCTGAAAGGCCTCCAGCAGGGTCGGGTCTTCGCAGAAATGCGCCATGACGCGCAGTTCGATCTGGTTGTAGTCCACCGACAGGAGTTGCGACCCGTCCTGAGGGACGAAGGCGCGGCGCACCTCACGGCCAGGTTCCGTGCGAATGGGGATGTTTTGCAAATTGGGATTGTTGCTGCTGATGCGGCCGGTGCTGGTGCCGGTCTGGTTGTAGCTGGTATGCAGGCGGCCGGTGTGCGAATTGATGAGGTCCGGCAGGGAATCGACGTAGGTGCCCTTGAGTTTGCCGAGTTCGCGATGCTCGCTGATGTGGCCGATGATCTCGTGATGGGGCCGCAGCTTCTCCAGGGTCTCGGCATTGGTGGAGAAGCCGTGTGTTGTCCGGCGCAGGTTGGCCGTCGGCAGGCCCAGCTTGCCGAAGAGCACGTCGTTGAGCTGGCGCGGGCTGTTGATGTTGAAGGCGCCGTAGCCGCCGGACAGGCCGTAAATGGTCTCCTCAAGTTCGCGCAGGCGTTCACCAAGCGAATGCGACAACTGCTGCAGGTGCTGCGTATCCAGCACGACGCCGGCGCGTTCGAGGTCGGCGATCACGGGCACCAGCGGCAGCTCCAGCGTGGTGAACACCTCGTTGAGCGCCTCGTCCGCCTCCATGCGTGGCTGCAAATGGTCCACGGCGCGCCAGGTGATGACGCCGTCGGCGGCGGCATAGGGCGCGGCGTTTTCGATTTCCACCTCGGCCATACTGATCTGCTTGCGTCCCGTGCCCAGCAGTTCGCTGATTTCGGTCATTTCGACCGGCGGTTCCAGGACGAAGCGGGCAAAGTTCTTCAGGCCCAGGAATTTGGACGAGGTGTCGAAGAGCCATTGCGCCAGCATGGTGTCGAAGGCGACGGGCGTCACGTCGATGCCATAGCGCTGCAGCACGACCAGGTCGTAGGCGGCGTTGTGGGCATATTTGGGGATGGCGGGGTCCGTCAGCGGGCCGCGCAGGGCGTC
>DAOUIB010000168.1:0-13182 GCA_034428275.1 Anaerolineae bacterium | reverse complement strand
ACGGCCAGCCCGTGCTGCAACTCATTCTGGGCCGCTTTCCGCTGACTCTGGAACTGGCCGCCCTGTCCATGCTGCTGGCCCTGCTGACCGGCCTGCCGCTCGGATTGCTGGCCGCGCTGCGCCACAACACCTGGCTGGATTTCGCCGGTCGCCTGTTCGCCCTGCTGGGCCTCGCCATCCCCAACTTCCTGCTCGGCACCCTGATCATATTCGTCCTCTCGGTTGTCTTCCGCGTGCTGCCCAACGCCGGTGACTACGTCCACTTGCACGAAGACCCCCTGCGCAATCTGCAACAACTTTTCTTCCCCGCCCTGACCCTCGGCTTCGCCTTTGGCGGCTCCATCATGCGCATGACCCGTTCGTCCCTGCTGGAAGTGCTGCGCGAGGACTACATCCGCACCGCCCGCAGCAAGGGCCTGACGGAACGCCGCGTCATTCTGCGCCACAGCCTGCGCAACGCCCTGATTCCCGTGCTCACGCTCGTCGGCATCGAATTCGGCTACCTGCTCGGCGGCGCTTTCATCGTCGAGCAGATCTTCGCCCTGCCCGGCCTCGGCCGTTTGACCATCAACGCCATCGGCCAGCGCGAATACGCCCTGGTGCAGGGCGTGGCCCTGTTCGTGGCGCTGGTCTTCCTGCTGCTGAACCTCGCCATCGACCTGCTCTACGCGCTCATCGACCCGCGCATCGCCCTCGCCCGCCGTGACTGAAAACCAGACGACGCCCCGGTCCACGACGCAGTCGAACACCCTGCTGCGCCGCCTGTACCGCAACCGCAGCGGGGCCGCCGGTCTGCTGCTGGTGCTGGCCTTCCTGCTGGTGGCCCTCGCCGGGCTGCTGGGCCTCACGCCGCGCGCCCCGGCCGAGCAGTTCATGGCCAGCCGACTGGCGGCGCCCTCCGCGGATTTCCCCCTCGGCACCGACCTCTTTGGACGGGACATCGCCAGTCGCCTGATCAGCGGCGCCGCCGTCTCGCTGCGCGTGGCCGTCACGGCCGTCGCCATGGCCGGCGGACTGGGGGCCGCGCTGGGCATCCTGGCCGGATTTACCGGCGGGCGCGTGGACCACCTGCTCATGCGCCTGATGGATGTCCTTTTCGCCTTCCCTGCCCTCTTGCTGGCCCTGGTGGTCGTCACCGTGCTGGGCCCCGGCCCCTCCAACAGCGCCCTGGCCATCGCCATCGTGTACCTGCCGATCTTCGCCCGCGTCGCCCGCGGGCCGGTGCTCTCGGTCAAGGAACTGGATTTTGTGCTGGCCGCCCGTTGCCTCGGCCTGCGACCGCAGTCCGTCCTGCTGCGTCACGTACTGCCCAACATCACCGCCCCCCTGATCGTTCAGGTCAGCCTGGCCCTTTCCTGGGCCCTGCTGACCGAGGCTGCGCTCAGTTATCTCGGCCTCGGCACGCAACCGCCCGCGGCCAGCTGGGGCGTCATGCTCAGCGAAAGCCGCCCCCTCGCCGAGCGCGCCCCGTGGATGATGGTGTTCCCGGGCCTGGCCATCATGGCCGGCGTGCTGGGCTTCAACCTGCTGGGGGACGGCCTGCGCGACGTGCTCGACCCCCGCCTGCGCGGTCGCCACGCCGCCGCCTGAGAGCCTCCATGCCCTTTCTTCCCTTTCCCGTTCCGCGGGACGCGAAAGGGAGCCTGGGGACAGGGCCCTCCCCGACGGTCTCCCGGTGGCCGCCCGTCGCCTGCGTTGGCAGCATCCCGCGTAACGAAGTAAGGTTGTGGCAGGATTCAGGGAGCACCTTCATGCCAGGTCTGTCCGACAGGGAGCGGCCAGTTTTCCGCGGTCTCAAGTGGCATCGTCATGAAAACTATTCCTTTTTCATCCCCATCGACTGGAACGAATTCAGCTGGAACGACGGGCGCGCGGGCGTGGTCTATGGCCCGGACGCCGAAGACGACCAGACGATCTTCGCCGCCCAACTCGTCGATCTGGGTTTCGAGATTGCGAAAGACGATGAGGAGGCCGTCGCCGAAGGATTTTTCGGCGCCATTGAGGCCTTGCCCGCCGTCGAGATTGAAGAGCGTGAACAGGAAGTCCTGTACGGGCCCCGCATTCATTTGCAGGCGCGCTTTTGCTTCGATGACGGCGGCCGGCGCCGCAAGCGCTGGGTGCGCGGCCTGTACCGCCACAACTTCCAGGTGCTGCTCACAGCACAGGGCGCCACGCCGGAGAAGTTCCAGTACTGGCTGCCGATGTTCTATGAGGCAATGATGACCGCCGGCGTGCACCTGACGACACCGCAGGAAGCCGACCTCGAAGCCGGCAATATTTCGGGCCTGCCACAGTGACAGACCGCTGCGGCCCCCGAATGGCGTCCGGGAAGGCCTGATCTTGCTGCGCTTCATTGTGCGTCGCGCCATCATCGCCGTCTTCACCATGGCCGCCATCTCGGTCGTGGCCTTCGTCATCATTGAATTGCCCCCCGGCGACTACCTGACTTCCTACGCGGCGACCCTCGCCGAACAGGGCGATATCCTCTCCGAAGAGCGACTCGAACAAATGCGGGTGTCCTACGGCCTCGGCGAACCGATGCCCACGCGCTACATCAAGTGGATCAGCAACGTCGCGCTGCGCGGCGATTTCGGCCGTTCGCTCGAATGGCGCATTCCCGTCAACCAGATTATCTGGAACCGCGTCGGCTACACGGTGCTCATCAACATTTCCACCATCCTCTTCGTCTGGACCGTCGCCATCCCCATCGGCGTCTATTCCGCCACCCGCCAGTATTCTGCCGGCGATTACATCGCGACCTTTTTCGGCTTTCTCGGCCTCGCCATCCCCAATTTCATGCTGGCCCTGGTGCTGATGTGGATCGGTTTCTCCGTCTTCGATCAACACGTCGGCGGCCTCTTTTCACCGGAGTACCGCGACGCGCCCTGGGACCTGAACAAGTTCATCGACCTGCTCAATCACCTCTGGATTCCCATGGTCGTGGTCGGCACCGCCGGCACCGCCGGTTTGATTCGCACCATGCGCGCCAACATGCTGGATGAAATCACCCAGCCCTACGTCGAGACGGCCCGCGCCAAGGGCCTCGCCGAATGGCGCCTGATCTGGAAGTACCCCGTACGCGTCGCCCTCAACCCCTTCATCAGCACTATCGGCTACGCCCTGCCCGAACTCGTCGGCGGCGTCGTCATCGTCGCCACCGTGCTGAATCTGCCGACCATCGGGCCGATTCTGCTGCGTTCCCTGCTCTCGCAGGACATGTTCCTCGCCGGCGCCATCATTCTCATCGTCAGCGTGCTGACCATCATCGGGACCCTGATCTCCGATATTATGCTGGCACTGATCGATCCACGTATCCGTCTGGAATAGGCCCGGGCCCGTCATGGCACTTGAGAACATCCAGCTGTCTGCATCCGGCGCACCCCTCGAAGAGCGCGAACAGGTCGCCATCGCCACGCCCCGCCAGCTGATGTGGTGGAAGTTTCGCAAGCACCGTATCGCCCTCGTCAGTGTGGTCATCCTCGCCATTTTTTACCTGCTGGGCATGATCTTTCCCGAGTTCGTCTCGCACCTGGACCCCAACGGCGTCAACGCCTCCTGGAAAAACGTGCCCCCCCAGTCCATCTCCTTCATTGATGCCGACGGCAACTTCTCATTGCGGCCGGGCGTATACGGCCTGAAGACCGTGCGCGATCCCGAGACCCTGCGCCGCAGCTACGAGGTCGATGACAGCATCTGGCACCCGCTCTACTTTTTCACACCCGGCAGGCCCTACCGACTGTGGGGGCTTTTCGAGTCTGACATTCATTTGTTTGGCCTCGGACCCGATGCCGACCCCCAGGCCACTTACTTCCCGCTCGGCACGGACCGCCTGGGCCGCGACATGTTTTCCCGCATCGTCACCGGCGGCCGAATCTCGCTATCCATCGGTCTCGTCAGCGTTTTCCTCAGCCTGATCCTCGGCGTCATTCTCGGCGGAATCTCCGGCTACTATGGCGGCCAGGTGGATAACGCCATCCAGCGCATCATCGAGTTCATCCGCTCCATCCCCTCCATTCCGCTCTGGATGGGTCTCAGCGCCGCCCTGCCACCCGAATGGCCGCTGGAGTGGCGCTACTTCGGCATCACCATCATTCTCTCCGCCATCGGCTGGACGGGCCTCGCGCGCCAGGTGCGCGGTCGCTTCCTCGCCCTGCGCACCGAAGACTTCGTGCTGGCCGCCCGCCTCGGCGGCGCCAGCGACCGGCGAATCATCCTGCGCCACATGGTGCCCTCCTTCACCAGCCATCTCATCGCCTCCCTGACGCTCTCCATCCCGGGCATCATCCTCGCCGAGACCGCGCTCAGCTTCCTCGGCCTCGGCCTCAAACAGCCCGTCATCAGCTGGGGCGTACTGCTGCAGGAGGCGCAAAACGTCCGCACGGTCGCCCTGGCGCCATGGCTCCTGTTACCGGGTCTGGCCGTCGTCATTTCCGTGCTGGCCTTTAACTTCCTCGGCGACGGCCTGCGTGACGCTGCCGATCCCTTCAGCCGATGAGCCAGCCACGGGAGCAAGCCATGGGTGACACGCTGCTGGAAGTCCGCGACCTGCACGTCAGCTTCTACCTGACCGAGGGCATCGTGCGCGCCGTTTCCGGCGTCACCCTCAATCTGCAGGCGGGCAGGACGCTGGGCGTCGTCGGTGAAAGCGGTTGCGGCAAGAGCGTCACGGCGCGCGCCATTCTCAACATGGTGCAACGACCGGGCCGAATCGACCAGGGCGAGATTCTGTGGTACGGCGATTCGGACCATCCGGTCGACATCGCCCAACTCGATCCCCGGGGGTCCGGGATTCGCAATCTGCGCTGGGGCGAAATCGCGATGATCTTCCAGGAGCCGATGACCTCGCTCAGCCCCGTCCACAGCATCGGCAACCAGATGATCGAGGCCATCCGTCTGCATCACAACGCAACGGACGCAGAAGCCACCGAACAGTCCGTCGAGTTGCTGAACCGCGTCGGCCTGTCGCAGCCGGCGCGTCTGCTGGACGCCTACCGCCACGAACTCAGCGGGGGTATGCGCCAGCGGGTCATGATCGCCATGGCCCTCACCTGCAGCCCGCGCCTGCTGATCGCCGACGAGCCCACCACCGCCCTCGACGTCACCACCCAGTCGCAAATCCTGGACCTGATGCGTGACCTGCAGGACGAGTTTGGCATGGCCATCCTGTTCATCACCCATGACCTGGGCGTCATCGCCGAAATGGCCGACGACGTGGCCGTCATGTACCTCGGCAAGGAAGTCGAGATCGCCGACGTGGACACCATCTTTCACCGGGCCGCCCATCCCTATACCCAGGCCCTGCTGCGCTCCATCCCGCGCCATGACGTCGTCACCGAACGACTCGAATCGATCGTCGGCAACGTACCCGACCCCTACAACATCCCGCCCGGCTGCGCCTTCCACCCCCGCTGCCACCATTACCTGCCCGACAAATGCGCCAGCCCGGAACTGGTCGAGGTCGGGCCTGGCCAGTGGGCGCTCTGCGCGCGGACCCGTGAAATCCTGTCAGGTTCAGGCGAAAGGACGAACGCATGACTGCTGCAGACGACAGGCTGCTGAGCGTTCGCGACCTGCGCAAGTTTTTCCCCATCTGGAAGCGCGGTGTCTTTGCCCGCCACGTCACCGGCCAGGTCCGCGCCGTGGACGGCGTCAGCTTCGACATCGCGCGCGGTGAGGTGCTGGGTCTGGTTGGCGAATCCGGCTGCGGCAAGACCACGACCGGCCGGGTCATCCTGCGGGCCGACACCCCCACGGGCGGCGAAATCCATTTCACGCACAGTGAGCTGGGCGAAATTGACCTCGCACAACTCGACCGCGAGCAGTTGCAACCCATCTGGCAAAACATCCAGTTGATCTTTCAGGACCCCTATTCCTCGCTCAACCCGCGCATGACCCTGGAGCAAATCGTCAGCGAACCGCTGCGCAACTACAAGGTGCTGGAAGGCAGCGCCCTGCGCGACCGCGTGGCGGAATTGCTGCTGCTGGTCGGGCTGCGGCCGGAAGTCATGTCGCGTTATCCGCACGCCTTCAGCGGCGGCCAGCGTCAGCGCATCGGCATCGCCCGGGCCCTGGCGCTAAACCCGCAATTGCTCATCTGCGACGAGCCGGTCTCCGCCCTCGACGTCTCGATCCAGGCGCAAATCCTCAACCTGCTGAAGGACCTGCAACAGGAATTCGAACTGACCTACCTCTTCATCTCCCACGACCTGAGCGTCGTGCGTCACCTCTGTGACCGCGTGGCGGTCATGTACGTCGGCAAGATCGTCGAGATCAGCGACACCGACGAACTCTTCAACGAGACCCAGCACCCCTACACCGAAGCCCTGCTCTCCTCCGCGCCAACCCCCGACCCCCGGGTGCGACGCCGCCACGTACAGCTCCAGGGCGAGGTGCCCGACCCGGCCAACCCGCCCTCCGGCTGCTACTTTCATCCCCGCTGCATCCACGCCCGTGAGCGCTGCCAGACGGAAGCGCCCCTGCTGCGCGAGACGCGCCCGGGACACTGGTCGGCCTGTCACTTCGCCGAAGAACTGGACCTCAATACCGCCGCCGCTGTGCCCGACGGCGCCACCTGAGCGGCCTTCCATCCTGCCGGCAAGACCGTTCAGCGCAGCGCAGGGGCATCACGGCATTCGTAGAGGGAGAAGCGCAGGACCATGAATGCGAAACCATGGGATGTCATCGTCCCTGGCGTCGGCGGGATGGGCAGCGCCGCGCTCTACCACCTCGCCCGCCGCGGCCAGCGCGTCCTCGGCCTGGAACAGTTCGACCTGGCCCACGAAATGGGCTCCTCGCACGGCCTGACGCGCATCATCCGCCTGGCCTACTACGAGGACCCGGCCTACGTGCCCCTGCTGCGCCGCAGTTACGAGCTATGGCGCGAACTGGAAAGGGACTCCGGCGAGCAGCTGCTGCATATCTGCGGCTCGCTGGACATCGGCCCGCCGGACAACGAGGTCTTTGCGGGCTCCCTGCAGTCCTGCCTGGAGCACGACCTTGACCACGAAGCCCTGACCGGCGCGGAGATCAACGCGCGCTGGCCCGCCTACCGTTTCCCTCCGGAAACCATGGGCCTGTACCAGCCGGAGGGCGGATTTCTGCTCCCCGAGGCCGGCATCCGGGCCTTCGTGCGGGCGGCCTGCGAGCGGGGCGCGACCTTGCGTACGGGCCAACGCGTTCTCGACTGGCAGGTCAACGCCGACGGACTGCTGCAAGTGAACACGGAGACGGAAGTCCATCTCGCGCAGCGACTGGTCATCACGGCCGGCGCATGGGCCGGGCGGTTACTGCCGCGAATTCAGTCAGTCGCCCTGCCCGAGCGGCAGGTGCTGGCCTGGATGCAGCCCCTGGAACCGCCACATTTCACACCGGAGCGCTTCCCGGTCTTCAACTGCCTGGTCGATGAGGGCCGCTACTACGGCTTCCCGGATTTCGCCGGGCAGGGATTCAAGATCGGCCGCTACCATCACCTGGAAGAGGCCGCCGACCCTGACACGCTCGACCGCGAGTGCGTGCGGGATGAGGACAGGCGGATACTGCGCGACTTCGCGGAGCGTTACTTCCCGGGTGGTGCCGGCCCGGACCTGCTGCACAAGGTCTGCATGTTCACCAACACGCCCGACGAGCACTTCATCATCGATCGCCATCCGGAGTATGAGCAGGTCCATTTCGCCGCCGGCTTCAGCGGCCACGGCTACAAGTTCGCCAGCGTCATCGGCGAAATCCTGGCTGACCTCGCGCTGCGGGGGACAACCAGCCACGACATCCACTTTCTGCGCGCCGACCGCGAGATGGTTCCCCTGGGCTGAGTTGGGCGGCCCTCACCCCCCGACCCCCTCTTTCCCTCTAAGTCGCGGGAGCCCTTCTCAGGGAGAGGGGGAGAAAGCAAGTTTTGTGGATTCTGTATATCCCCTTCGCAAGGACTCTCGTCACGGAGACGGATTTCCTGCTCGGAGAATGGCACAGGCAATGGCGCACAACCTTTACTGCAATTGCCTGATTGTCTGGAACCTGGGACTGCTGTCAGAAGCGCTACGGCTCCCCCTCTCCCTCAGGGAGAGGAGCAGATACAGGCCGTACAGGGCAATTCAGGCATTTGAAGCCCCTCTCCTGGGGGAGAGGGATTAGGGGTGAGGGCTAACCTTCGCCTTCGCCCAGGAGATTAGGACAGACCTGACTAGCCCTTCAAACCGCCCACCATCAGGCCCTCGATCAGGTAACGCTGGCCGAAGATGTAGACGATCACCACCGGCAGCGTCGCCATCACGATGGCCGCCAGCACCACCGAGATGCTGCCGGTCATCATGTAACGCTGTAAATCGTTGATACCCAGGGTGATCGGAAACCTCGACGTCGTGTTCATGAAGATCAGCGGCGTCAGGAAGTCGTTCCACTTGCCGTTGAAGGCCAGCACTGCCAAAATCGCCATGCCCGGCGCCACCATCGGCAGGTAGACGCGGCGGAAGATCTGGAACTGGTTGGCCCCGTCCATCATCGCCGCTTCCTCGTATTCCACGGGGATCTGCAGGAAGTACTGGCGCAGCAGGAAAGTGCCGAAGGCCGTCGGCAACGCCGGCAGGATAAGCGACCACAGCGTGTCCGCCAGCCCGAAGACCTTCGAGATGATCACGAAGAGGGGAATCAACGTCGCCTGATAGGGGATCATGAGCGTCGCCAGCACCACCCAAAAAAGCGCGTCCCGCCCCGGGAAGTAAAGCCGGGCGAAGGTGTAGCCCGCCAGCGTGGCCGTCGTCAATTGTCCGACGACCGTCGACAGGGTTACAAAGAAACTGTTGCCCATCTGGTAAACGAAGGGGATCTCATCGAAGACCTGCAAATAGTTGCCGAAATACAGGTCCTCCGGCAGCCACTCTGGCGGCACGGTGAAGGATTCCGCCGGCGTTCGCAAGGACGTGGATATTACCCATATGATCGGCAAGATCGTCAGCATGCCGATGGCCAGCATAAAGACCATCGCCAGCCAGTCAGCAGCGTTTCGCGGCATCCAGTCCGGGATGCGCTCGACCACTTCTTCGTCATTGCGCCGGCGGGTAGAGAGCCGGTTGATGACCGTCATGCTCGTCTCCCCTCCCCTACTGGTAGAAGACCCAACGCTTGCTGAGCAGGAACTGGAAGCCGGTCACCGCCAGAATGATCAGGAACAGGACCACCGAAATGCTCGAGGCGTAGCCGAACTCAAGATTGGCGAAGGCCGTGTCGTAGACCATCATCACGGCCGTGCGGCTCGAATCGCCCGGTCCCCCGCGCGTCATCACATAGGGCTCGTCGAAGAATTGCAGCAGGCGAATCACGTCGATCACCGTCGCAAACAGGATCGTCGGACTCAGCAGCGGCAACGTGATCAGCCACAGTCGCTTAAGTCCACGCGCCCCGTCCACCGTGGCCGCTTCCAGGATCTCCTGCGGCAAGGCGCTCACGCCACCCAGATAGATGATGAAGGTGAAGCCCAGATTGCGCCAGACCGTCGCCAGCGAGACGCTCAGGCGCACCACGTCGCTGGAGACCAGCCAGGGCACCTTGTCGATGCCGAGCACCCCCAGATAATAGTTGACGACGCCGAAATCCGTGTGAAACATATAGGACAGGGTGACGGCCACCGAAACACCCGAGAGCAGCACCGGCAGAAACCAGACCGTCCGAAAGAAGTAGGCCAGGCGGCTGCGCGCGAAGCGGTGCACCGACAGCGCCAGCGCGATCGCGAAAACTTCCAGCATGCCCACCGTCATTGCCATCATGACGAAGGTGTTGCCAAAACTGTTTCCCACCAGATCATGTTGAAACAGACGCGCAAAATTCTTGAGCGCGACAAACTCCGGTGGCCGGAACACGTTCCATTTCATGAAACCCATCGCGACGGCCACCACGATCGGGCCCAGCACGAAGAGGATCAGACCGATCAGCGTGGGCAACAGGAACAGAATGCCCAGCACCATCCGTTGGCGGCGGATGCCCTGTACCGTGTCCCCGGCCAGCCAGGCGGGCAACCAGTTGCGTCGACCGCTGCCCAGGGTCGCTTCGGATGCCACGCTGCGCCTCCCTCAACTGCCTGGCAAAAGTATAGCGGCTGCACAGTCTTCTGACGAATCCCTGTGCAGCCGCTTGCTGTTCTGGCGCTGTCGACCCGCTGTCGACCCTATGCGTTGCGCGCGTAGAGGTCCTCCAGCTCGCGCTGCATCGCGTCCAGCGTATCCTGTGGCGACTGCTCCAGGCTGACGGCCACTTCTGTATAGCGCGTGAAAATGTTCGTCAACTCGATTGAGAAGACCGGCGCCGGGATGGGCCCCGTGTCCGGCCGCGCGTCAACCGTGTCGTAGAAAATGTTCCAGTTGCTCACGTTTGGAAAGCGCTCTGCCGTGCACATCGACCGCCGCGCCGGCGTCGTCCGCGTCACCCTGAAGAATCCGATCATCTCCATCACGTCGCGGCCTGTGTGCCACTTGACGAAGTCCCAGGCGGCATCTTCATTGCCGCCTATCAGGATCCACAGCGCGCCCACGCCCAGCTGGTGCCGCTGGGACTGCCACCAGGGCCAGAACTGGGCGTCGTAGGTGCCCGGCTCCATACCGGCGTCCTGCAGGAAGCCCGTGAAGAAGCCCCCGCCAGGGTACATGCCAATCTTGTCTGCGGCGAAAAAGCCCGACAGGTTCTCGGCAAAACCGCGTTCGACCGATGGCGCATAACCGTCCCGCGTCAGCGCCACAACGTGCTCCAGCGCCTCCACGTTGGCCGCGTTGTTGGCCTGTGGTTCCGGCCAGCGGAAGCCCCCGCCACGCCCCTCGGCGTTGGGGTCGTCGGCGTAGAAGGTGTCCCACAACCACTCGCCTCCGCCCACGCGTTCCTCGCTAAGCAGGTTGCTCCCGTTGACGAAGATCCAGGGCAGCCAGCCGCCCCAGAGCCCGTTGTTCCAGGCGAAGCCGAAGGAATCGCCTTCCGGGCCCAGCCCGGTCAGGGCTTTCGCGTATTCGTTGAAGTCGTCCTTCGTCCAGTCCTCGCCGGGCATCTCCAGGCCGGCCTCCCCTACCAGTTTGGTGTTCAGCCACATGTTGGCGGCGTTGAAATCGCGCGGCAACTGATAAAGGTCGCCTTCATAAAAGTCGGTTTCGACCAGCACCGGGCTGACGTCCGAGAAATACTCCATCAGGTCATCGGCCTGGTCCAGCAGACGCTCCTTCATGCCCATGGCCAGCCCCTCGCCGGCGTATAGCTGCGTCGCTTCCGTCGCCGCGAAGCCGATATCCACCGGCGTGCCGGCGGCCAGCGAAGCCAGAATCTTGGTCGCGACCTCGGCGTGGTCAATGCCGGTCACGCTGACCGGCTCGACGCTTACGTTGGGCGCGACGCCGGCGTAGGCATCGATCACTTCCTGGTAGTCTCTCGGATCGGCCTGCAGG
The DNA here is from genome assembly GCA_034428275.1 of Anaerolineae bacterium. Classification (GTDB taxonomy): domain Bacteria; phylum Chloroflexota; class Anaerolineae; order Aggregatilineales; family Phototrophicaceae; genus JAGWBD01. Next base: position 1,771 of record DAOUIB010000168.1, on the reverse strand, counting down.
CGCAGCGTGATGTTGTCCTGCGATGGCGCCGAAGCGAGCGCCACGCTGCCGGGTAACGCGCCAACGGCGGTAGCAGCCACGGTGGCCGCGCTCGCCTGTATCATTTCCCGTCGACTCAGCGCATTCATTGCAGTTTCTCCCCAAATCATCCCTGGGCTTCAATGACCTGGATGCAGGGTAGCCGCAGCGAGGCAGCGACCTTGCAGTCCGTTCATGGCCCTTGTCGTCGTTCTGTAAATTGTCGTCTGCCGAGTGGCTGACAGTGAATCGCACCGTATCGCTGACGTAATGGTGTTGTGAGCCGGTGCACCGCCGAAGACAGTCCGGGAAATTAGCAGCAATGCTGCAACGTCATATTTCAGAAATTACTATGCCGCCAACAAGTTTCACTTGTATGCGGGACAGCGACCTGCCGGCCGCTGCCCCGCAACCAGTCTCGCGGACCTTACGCGTTGCGCGCGTAGAGGTCTTCCATCTCCGCCTGCATGTTGTCCAGCGCTTCCTGCGGCGTCTGCTCGCCGTTGACCGCCAGACTGGTGTAGCGCGTGAAGATGTTGGTCAGTTCCACCACAAACACCGGCTGCGCGATCGGCCCGGTATCCGGCCGCTCGTCGATCGTCTCGTAGAACACGCGCCAGTTCTCCACGCCCGTCGGGCCGAAGCGCTCCTCGTTGTTCAGCGAACGCCGCGTCGGCGTCGTCAGCGGTAGGGGCGTGAAATGACCCAGGTTGTCCTGAATTTCGCGCTTCTTGTAGTGCTTGAGGAAGTCCCAGCACTGGTCTTCCTGGCCACCGCCATCCAGAATCCACGGGCCGCAGACGCCCAGCTGGTGCCGTTGCGACTTCCACTCCGGCCAGAACTGCGTGTCGAAGGAACCCGGTTCCAGGCCGGCGTTGATCAGCCCGCCGGCCCAGAAGCCGCCCGCCGGCGTCATGCCCAGCTTGTTGCCGCTGAAGAAGCCCAGCAGCGTGGTGCCGCCGCCGATCTGCACCGCCGGCGTCAGTCCCTCCTCGGTCAACCCCACCACAAACTCCAGGGCCTCGACCATCTTCGGGTTGTTGGCCTGCGGCGCCGGCCAGCGCCAGCCACCGCCGCGCCCCTCGGCGCGCTCGTCACCCGCATAGAAGGTATCCCAGAACCACTCGCCGCCGGGCGCCCGCTCTTCCTCCAGCACGTTGGTGTCATTGACGAAGATCCAGGGCATCCAGCTGCCCCAGAAGCGATTGATCCAGCCATAACCGAAAGAGCCGTCAATGCCGGTCATGGCCTGCGCCATGCCGTAGAAGTCGTCCTTGGTCCATTCCTTGCCCGGCATCTCCAGCCCGGCCTCGGCCAGCAGGTTCTTGTTGAAGAACATGTTGGCCGCGTTGAAGTTGTCCATCAACTGGTAGACGTCGCCCTCGTAGAGCATGGTCTCCGAAAGCGCCGCGCTGGTGTCCGCGTAGTATTCCATGAACTCTTCCGCGTCGTCCATCAGGCGCGGGGTCAGCGGCTGCGCCAGACCTTCGCCGGCGTAGAGGTGTGTCACCTCGGTGCAGGCGAAGCCGACGTCCACCGGATTGCCGGCCGCCAGCGTCGCCAGAATCTTGGTGGCGACTTCCTGATGATCGACGCCGGTGACCGAAATGGCCTCGATCGACACGTGCGGGTTCAGCTCCATGTAGGTGTTGAGCATGTGCTGAACGGTATCCACGTTAAAGACCTGATAGCGCATCGAAATCTGGTCCTGCGATGGCGCCGAGGCCAGCGACACGCTCCCCGGCAACGCGGC
>DAOUIB010000167.1:0-1686 GCA_034428275.1 Anaerolineae bacterium | reverse complement strand
TTCAGAGACTGGTCATTGAACTCAATGACGGCGTCGATCCAGGTCGCGTAGGCTTCCTCGACCTTACGTTCCAGCTCTACAAGCGGCTGCATCACCTGGGCCTTGGCTGCATGATACTCTGGACCGTGAAGCCGCAGCATGGCCTGCAGGGCGTCGCCTTCAAGCACATAGTCTCCGCCACCGGCATCAATCTGCGCCGCGACCACGTCCATAATTTCGTTTTCGATTTCCGCCAGGGCGTTGGACGCGTCTTCGGCACGAATGAACTCGGCGAATTCGCCTTCGGTCAGGCCTGCATTGCCGGCGCGCGTGCGAATTGCCACGGCTTCTCCGCCACCGACGCTGCGCTCTCCGCTGTCGAGCACAATATCCCAGAAGGGTACGTCGAAGTACTTCTCCGGCCGGGGTTCAATTCCGTTGCGAATGTCGAGAATTTCGTCGAAGTAACTGCGGTAAAGCGGATCGCCCGTGATCGCATAGAGACGCACCATGAGCGTCAGGTCATCGGAAGTCTGCCGAAGATTGTCGGCAAAGCTGCGCGCGGCCAGGCGCGCAGAAATATTGCGACTTATCGTCGGCCGTTCACGCTGGAAATTCGCCACAGAAGTCAGACTGAACACAACGGCGACCAGTGAGAGCAAGGCGGCAAGAATCGCCAGGGTCCTGGCCCGGCCAGCCGCAGGCAGGGAACGACGATTGACCAGGAACTCAAGCGCAACCAGCACAATCGTCACCGCCAGCAGGATGACCCCGTTCCTCAACCCCTGATCGTAAAAGGAAATGACCTGGGGTCTCAACTCGCCAAAAGATTCGTCTACCTTGCGGCCAAGCTCCACCAGGTGAATCATCACCTGGGCCTTGGCGGCGAAATAGTCTGGACCATGCAGACGCAACATTGCGTCCAGTGCCTCGCCTTCCAAAAGGTAGTCGCCATCGCTGGCCTCAATCTGTGCTGCGACGACTTCCATGATTTCGTTTTCGATCACCGCCAACGCATTGGAAGCGTCTTCAGCCTTTGAGATCTCGGCCAGTTCTTCCTCCAGCAGGCCGGCTTCACTGGCGAGTGTTCGAATCGGAACAGCTTCGCCAGCCTCTCCAAAGCGTTCCCCCGTATTGAGCACGATGTCCCAGTAGGGAACGGAAAAGTAATCTACCGGGCGGGGCGCCTCGCCATTGCGAATGGCCAGAATTTCATCGAAATATTCCCGATAAACAGGATCGCCGTTGACGGCGTACAGACGGACCATGCGCGTCAGGTCATCAGAGGTCTGTCTCAGTCGATCCGCAAAGGAAAGCGCAGCGCGACGCGCCGTCCAGTTGCCCTGCACGACTTCGCGTTCGGAGAGAAAACTGGCAAGGTAGACACCGCTCACCAAAACGGCAAGCAGCGCCAGAATCGTTAAGGCACGCCCGGAATCAATCCTCGACATGGCATTTCCCCCTTGCTTACAAACCCTCTTGCAGATATTGCTGCCCGCCACCCTGTTCGGTCAACACACTCCTTTGCAGCCCCTGGCGATGCATTGTTTCCATGAACTACCTGAACTGCACGAACTGGCACGGGCGGCAAAGCCGCTGCCAGGCAGGCGCAGGGTTCGCTCGCAAGAATTTCCTGATATGACAGCTTCTCATTGCCTGCGTCTTGTCCAGATGCTCAGCACGAGCAACAGAAAGGCCGCAATGATG
>DAOUIB010000166.1:0-2349 GCA_034428275.1 Anaerolineae bacterium | reverse complement strand
GCGCCAGATTGGGTTTGCTCGTCGGCAGCGTCGACATCCCACTTGAGTTCAATGCCCATCGGACAGCTGTGGCCCCTGCATCACCTCGCCGCTGTACATTCTGTGCAATTGCCCGTTTTCCGCGCGCAGCAGCAGGGCCCCGTCCTGGCCGAGCGCCTCGGCCACGCCCCTCATACCGTTCAATTCAAGCGGGCCTGTCGGCAGTTTCACGCGCTGGCGCCAGGCGCCATAAAGACGGTCGCCGTCCGTTTGCCCCAGCCAGAAATCGGCGTGCCTGACCAGCAGCGACAGCAGGCGTGCCCGGTCCAGACGGCGGCCACAGGCTGCTTCCAGGCTGATGGCCCGCCCGTCCAGGGCGCTGCCGCGGAAATCCACGCGGACGTTGACGCCCATACCCAGCACCGCGCCCGGCAGCCGGTCGCCCTGCCACAAGGCTTCACTAAGGACGCCGGCCAGTTTACGCTCGCCGACCAGCACGTCATTGGGCCACTTCAGGCTGACCTCCGTCGCGCCCGCCTCCTCCGCCATGGCTGCGATCGCCAGCCCGCCCGCCATGGTCAGCCGCGGCAGGCCCTGCGGATTCGGCCGCAGGACCATCGAGAGGGCCAGCGCCGCGCCCGCCGGCGTGTGCCAGCCGCGGCCCAGTCTGCCCCTGCCCTGCGTCTGTTCATCGGCCAGCACAAGGGAGCCCGTCGCTGCGCCCTGACGAAGCCAGTCGAGGGCGTCGGCATTGGTGCTGCCGGTCACCTGGTGCCAACGGAAGGGTCGCTCACCCAGGACGGCGCGGAGTCGCTGCTCATCAAGCATGGGACCCGCCGAAGCGTTCTCCTGACCTGACCATGTACAATAGCCCCTGACGAATGCGTCGTCGGCCTGCAGAAACTGCGGTTGACCTGAGTTTCCCTGTCGTTTGAAGCCGGATCAGAACCACCACGTGAGCAAAACACCCCTGTCAGCGCGCAAGAGTCCCCGGCGTCCTGTGATTTCGGACCCTGCCGGACTTCTGCTGGCCTTTCTGCTCGTCGGTCTCCTTTACACCTGGGCGACACCGGTACTTGAGGCCTCCGACGAGCCCCATCACTTTGCTTTCGCCGAGTACGTCAGTCGCCACCGGACGCTGCCCGTACAGCTCCCGGGAGAAATCACGCCCTGGGCCCAGGAAGGCAGCCAGCCCCCACTTTACTACATTCTGGCGGGGGCACTGATTTCGGCGATCGACACGAGCGATTTACCTGACGTCATGCGCCCCAATCCGCACGCCGTCGTCGGCGACCCCTCGACCATCAACAACCACAACCGCTTTCTGCATGACACGCCACTTCCGCCCTTGCAGGGGACTCTGCTCGCCATCCACGTCGCCCGCGCCTTCAGCCTGCTGCTGTCATGCGGCAGCGTCTGCGCCGTGTGGCTGGCCGCCCGCGAACTGTCGGCCCTGACGAGACTGTATCCTCGCTCCCTGCCTCTTTTGGCGGCCGGACTGGTGGCCTTCAACCCCCAGTTCCTCTTCAATTCGGCCTCCGTCAACAACGACAACCTGATCACCTTCCTTGCCTGCCTGGTCATCTGGCAGATGCTGGCAATGTTGCGCAGCGGCCTGAATCCGCGGCGCAGTCTGGCTCTGGCGTTGCTGCTGGCCCTGGCCGCCGTTAGCAAACTCAGCGGACTCCTGCTGCTTGCGCCGGTCGGGCTGGCCGCCCTGTGGCTCGCCGTCCGAAGCGGTCAGCGGCGAGACTTCATTCTGTTCGTGCTTTTTGCCGGCCTTTGCTGGCTGGTGATCGCCGGCCCCTGGTACGCGCGTAATCTGGCCCTTTATGACGAGTTCACCGGCTCGCAGACCATGCTGGACATTTTCGGGCGTCGGCCCGCGCCATCCCTGGAGACCATGTTGACGGAGGAGTTTCGCGGCCTTCGCTACAGTTACTGGGGCATTTTCGGCGCCTTCAACATCTCCGCTCCGGCGTTCTTCTATCCCCTGATGGACGTCGTCTCGCTGGCGGGCGCGGCCGGCGCCCTGCGCACACTCTGGCGAGCCCGGGCCAGACTTGAATCCCTGGTCCCGCTGCTACTGCTGCTCTTGTGCGTCGCCCTGTTTTTGATCGCCCTCGTCTTCTGGACGCTGCAGACGGCCGCGTCCACCGGAAGGCTGTTGTTTCCCGTCAGCGCGGCCAGCAGTTCCCTGCTGGCCCTGGGTCTCCTGCGATGGCGCCTGCCCGTCCGCCCGGTCGTATTCGCCCTCGGCGCGCTCGCCGTCCTGATTCCCCTGGTCAGCATCCGGCCGGTCTACGAGACTGCGCCTGTGGTCGATGAACTGCCTGGTGCCGCAACGCCGACAGACCTGTCTTTCGAAAA
>DAOUIB010000165.1:0-4290 GCA_034428275.1 Anaerolineae bacterium | reverse complement strand
ATCGCTCTGGTCGATAATGCAGCGAATCGCCAGCGCTTCCAGCACGCCGCGCAGGCTGTAAAGCTCGACGATGTCCTTGCGCTCCAGGGTGGAGACGCGCGTGCCGCGCCTGGGGATGGTCTCGACCAGACCCTCGCTGTTGAGGATTTGAATCGCTTCCCGCAGCGGCGCGCGGCTCACGCCAAGCTGGGCCGCCAGGTCCGTCTCGATCAGGGGCTGGCCGGGGCTGAGATCGCCGCAGAGAATCGCCTCGTGCAGGACGTCGACGATGTGTTCCCGCAGGGACTTGCTCTGCAACTGGCCGAGGGAAAGCGGGGCGTCAGGCATGGAGGACATTTTGACAGGGCAGCCTGGTCATCCTATACTCCCGATGCCGGTTCGCTGTCGACAATCGACTGGCGACATGAAAAGTATAGGCCGACAGGCCATGGCTGTCAAACGGCGCCGGTGGCCGGGATGCGTCGGGCCACAGCCGGTGGCATGGCGACGTGAAGGCCGGACCTTGCGGATGCGATGCCGGCGGGGTTCCGGCGCTGTTCATGGTTGAATGTGATTTCAGGAGGCAGGAATGGCGGAAGGGCGATACATCAAGCACATGGCCTTCGCGGTGAATGACGCCGCGCTCGCCTGGCAACAATACAGGGACTTCCTCGGCATCGGCCATGACGGGCGCATTGAGGACTACGAAAAGTCGCGCAATCGCGTCGTCCTCTTTGAAGTCGCCGGTGTGGAATACCAGCTTTGCCAGTCGATGGACGAAGGCGGTCGCTACGACCAGTGGATCAAGGACCGCGGCCAGGAAGGGCTGCATCACATCTGCTACGCCGTGCCGGACATCGAGGCGGCGCTGGCTGAGGCCCAGGCGAAGGGCGGCACCCTGAAATACTGCCCGGCCTGCCACGTCAAGGGCAGCCACGTGCATCCGGAAGGCTGGGTCGCCTTTCTCGAGGAAGAGCCCGGTGGCATCGAACTGGAGTTGATGCAGGTCTACACGCCGGAAGAACTGGAAGAATACAAGGCGGTACAGGGCATTTAAACAGGGCATCCAGGCTGCGTGGGCAGCGGCTTTTCATTTCATCGCGGCGACGCGCTACGACCCGGGACGAAACGGACATGGACGGCGTCGAACTCTTGCGTCAGCTGGTACAGATTCCCTCTCCCAATCCGCCGGGCGATACGCGGGCCATCGCGACATTTGTCGCCCGGCAAATGGAGGCTATCGGCTGCGAAGTGCGCATGGTGGCGCCCTCTGAAAAGCCGGAGGCCCTGAACACCATCGCCAGCCTGGGCGAGGGCGACCCCACCGTCATGCTGCATGCTCACATTGACACCGTCCCGATCGCCAAAAACGAGGCCGAAAAGTGGAGCGTCGACCCCTATGCGGGGGTCGTGCAGGATGGCGCGCTCTACGGCAAGGGCAGCGTCGACGACAAGGCGCCGCTGGCGTCCATGATGATGGCCATGCAGGACGCGGCCGGGCAGGGCGGCCTGCGGGGCAGGCTTCTGCTGGTGGCGGCTGCGGAAGAAGAGGTTGGCGGGCAACTCGGCAGCAAATGGATGGCGGAAGGCGGCCACCTGCCCGCCTGCGATTTCATTGTCGTTGGCGAACAAACGGGCAATCGCGTGGCGATCGCGCACAAGGGCGTGATGCGCGCCACGGTGCATACCCATGGCAAGGCGGTGCACGCCACCAACCCGGACCGCGGCATCAACGCCATCGTCGCCATGTCCGAAGTTATCGCAGCGCTGCAGGGCTATCATCAGCGACTGGCGGAGCGGGTGCACCCCGTGGTCGGTAGCCCTACCTGCAATATAGGGGTCATCGAGGGCGGCAGCACGGCCAACGCCGTGCCGGATGCCTGCCACGTCAAGCTGGACCGACGCATGATCCCGCGCGAAGACCCGAAGGACGTGCAGGCGGAGCTTGCCGGGGTGGTCAACTCGGTCGACGTCGCGCCGGCAAGGGCCAGCATAGACGGCTTCGTCCACTCGCCCTGGTTCGATTCCGCGCTCGACAGCGAAGAGGGGCGAACGTTCCTGTCTTGCGTTGAGGATGAGATCGGGGAGGATGGCGGACCGGTCGGTTATTTGCCGGGCAGTGACGCCAAGCATTTGACCGGTCTGGCGCGGGGCGACATGATCATCTTTGGCCCTGGCAGCTATGAGGTCGCCCATGGCGCCGATGAGCACGTGGTCCTGTCGGAGTATCAGGCGACGACCCGAATTTTGCTGGATTTTCTGCGGCGCACGCTGTACCCGGGGGCGTGACTTCCACCCAGGCGTGAGGACAGGACGGTGACTTTGGACACTCTGATCAAAAATGCGCGGGTCGTTCTGGAAACAGGCATCGCCCGCATCGACGTCGGCATTGAAGGCGGACGCATCGCGGCCCTGCTGGACAGCAGCGCTGGCATCAGTGCCCGTCAGACCATCGACGCCAGCGGGCAACTGCTCCTGCCCGGCGCCATCGACATTCATTTTCATTGCCGCGCGCCCGCCTGGCCGCAACGCGGCGACTTCTCGACCGAGACGCGGGCCGCGGCGGCGGGTGGCGTCACGACCATCTTCGAGATGCCGGTCTCCAAACCCTGCTGCGCCACGGTCGACATCTTTCGCCAGCGCAGGGCCCTGGCGGACGCCGATGCCTGGGTCAATTATGCCCTTTACGCTGCTCCGGGCCTGCTGCAACGGGAGGAAGTGCTGGGCATGGCGGCGGAAGGCGCCATCGCCTTCAAGATCTTCATGACCTCCGCGCCGGCGGGGCGGGACGACGAATTTGAAGGGCTTTGTCTGGTCGACGCGCCGGAGCAACTCCAGGCGATGCAACTGGTGGCGGAGACGGGCCGGGTGCTGGTCGCGCATGCCGAGAACAACGCCCTGCTGGAGCACTATATGGGGCAGTTGCGCGCCGCCGGCCGCAATGACCTGCAGGCCCACAACGAGTCACGGCCGCCGCACGTTGAGGCGCTGGCGATCGCCAACCTGCTCAGCCTGAACGAAATCGCGGGCGTCCGCCTGCACATCGCCCACGTCAGTTCCCGGGCGGCTCTGGCCACGATCCAGCGTTACCAGGCGGAAGGCGCGGAGGTCAGCGGCGAGACCTGTCCGCACTACCTGTTCTTCACCGAGGAAGACTTCCTGCGCATCGGCGCCTGGGCGCGGGTCAACCCGCCCATTCGCGGGCAGGACGACCAGGACGCGCTCTGGGACGGTCTGGCCGACGGGTCGCTGCTGGCCGTCACCACGGACCACTCTCCCTTTATGGTGGAGGAGAAGGAACGGGCGAAGACGGACATTTTCGCCGTTCCACCTGGCGCGCCGGGCGTGGAAGAACTTGTGCCTTCCATGATGGACGCCGCGCTCTCCGGCCGCCTGTCGGTGGAGAAAGCGGTCCGGCTCATCAGCACGAACGGCGCGCGACGCTTCGGCATCTACCCGCGCAAGGGGGTCATCGCGCCCGGTTCGGACGCGGACCTGGTGCTGTACGACCCTGAAGCCAGCACCACCATTCACCCGGACATGCTGTTCAGCAAGGCGCGCGCCTGCGACAAGCTCTACGAAGGCATGACCTTCCGCGGCCGGGTCACGCGAACGCTGGTCAACGGGGCGACGGTCTTCGCTGACGGGGAGATCGTTGGCGTTCGTGGCAGCGGAGGCTTCGTAGGGCCCGACGGGAGCTGAACGCGGTCCCGTCGGCGCTGCGTTGCCGGCGGACGGGCATCACGGGCTTGCCGGAATTCCTGCGACGCCTGCGTTGAAGCAGCGAGCGCCAGGCGTAGACCAGTCCGAACACTGCGCTCAATTCGAGCACGATGGCGCTGCCCGGCGGCACATTGGTCCACCATGACAGATAGAAGCCGATCACGCCGCCGGCGCAACCCAGCAGGCCGGCCAGCCAAATCATGTGTGACATGCGTTTCGTGAGCAGGCGAGCCGTCGCCGCCGGTGTCAGGAGCAGCGCCAGCATCAGGGCGACGCCAACGGCCTGCAGACTGAGCACGATGGTGACGGCGACGAGTACCAGCAGCAGCGCGCGCAGGAAACTGACCGGAAAACGCAGCACCTGTCCCAGTTCTGGATCGAAACAGACGATGAGCAACTGCTTGTAGAAGAGCAGAATCAACAGCAGGACCAGACCGCCCAACAAGACCATAAAGGTCAGGTCCGATTGGTCGATGCCACTCAGGCTGCCAAAGAGAATGTGAGTCAGGTCACCGCTGTAACTGGGGCGGGTGCTGATGATGGCGATGCCCAGGGCGAACATCGTCACGAAAGCGATGCCGATCGCCG
>DAOUIB010000164.1:0-3727 GCA_034428275.1 Anaerolineae bacterium | reverse complement strand
AGCCCGGCGTTGCTCTCGGTCAGCGGCATGCTGCTGGGGCGCATGCGCCATTTGCCGGTCATCGCCAATTACCAGACCGACCTGCCGGGCTATACGCAGCAATACGGCCTGCACGTGTTCTCCCAGCCGATGCGCGACTGGCTGCGCTTCATTCACAACGGCTGCCACCTGACCCTGGTCCCCTCACGCACGACGCACGACCAGTTGCAGGCCTGGGGCTACCGCCGCCTGCGTTACTGGGGACGCGGGGTCAATTGCCAGCGCTTTTCACCCGACAATCGCTCGGCCCACTGGCGCGAACGCCTGCTGCAGGGCCGCGACCCCGACAGTCTGGTCTGCATTTACGTCGGGCGCCTGGCCAACGAAAAGAAGGTCGAATTGCTGCTTGAACTGGCGCGGACGGAGGGCATCGCGCTGACCATCATCGGCGATGGCCACCGGCGCGAGGAACTGGAGGCCATCTTCGCCGGCACGGGCACACACTTCACCGGCTATCTGCTGGGTGAAGATCTGGCCGGCGCCTTTGCCAGCGCCGACCTCTTCGCCTTCACCGGCCCCAACGAGACCTTCGGACAGGTGGTGCAGGAAGCCATGGCTTCCGGTCTGCCAGCCATCGTCATCGACCAGGGAGGCGTGAAAGACCTGGTCATCGAAGGAGAGACCGGCATCATTTGCCCGGCCGACCCGCAGGCCTTCGCCGCGGCCGCACGGCGTCTGCGCGATGACAGGGCCCTGCGCCTGAACATGGCCGCGCGCGCCCGCGAACTGGCGCTGGAACGCCCCTGGGAACGTATCATGGCCGCCCTGGAGGCCCACTACCATGAGGCCGTCGCCATCAACAGACGGCTGCTGCGTATTTTCCCGCCCCGCGGCGGGTTGAATCTGCCACTTCCCATCTCTTTCGGTCGTTAAACGGAGAATACATGGCGCGCAAGAACAGGGCCCGCAAGACCATCGCCTTGATCGCGCATGACGGCAAGAAGGCCGAAATGGTCGCCTTCGCCCTGTCGCATCGCGAGGTGCTGGAACGCTACAACCTGGTGGCGACCCACACCACCGGCAAAATGCTGAACGAAAACACAGGTCTCAGGGTGCGCCAGAAGCTCTCCGGCCCGCTTGGCGGCGACGCCCAGATTGCGACCCTGGTGGCCGAGGGCGGAATCGCGGCCGTGTTCTTCTTCGTCGATCCGCTCGGCAAGCACCCGCATGACCCGGACATCCAGGGGCTGCTGCGCATCTGCAACGTGCACAACGTGGCGCTGGCGACCAACCCGGCCTCCGCGACCTTCATCATTTCAACGGAGGCTTTGTGATCATGTCAGGGCAACCCAACCTGCTCATCATCATGTCCGACGAGCACGCGCCGATGTACAGCAGCCTGCACGGGCACCCCCTGGTGCAGACCCCCAACATGGAGCGCCTGGCGGCCCTGGGCACGACCTTCGACAACGCCTACTGCAACTCGCCCCTGTGCATGCCCTCGCGCATGTCCTTCATGACCGGCCGCTTCATCCATCATCAGGACACCTGGGACAACGCCTCCCCGCTGCGCGTGGACGCCCTGACCTGGGCGCACTTGCTGCGCTCTGTCGGCTACGAGGTCGTGCTCTCCGGCAAGCAACACTTCTGCGGGCCGGACCGTCTGCACGGTTTTCAGGAACAGCTGGCGCGCGACCTGCATGCCGAACTGGCCCATCCGGTCTTCGACTGGTCTGAAGGGGTCATCCCTGCCAGGAGGCCCTGGGGCGCGCTGGCGGAAGCCGGACCGGGCCGCAGCAGCGAGATCGAGGTGGACGACCTGGCGCAGCAGCGCGCGCTGGGCTGGCTGCGCGACCCGGCGCGCGGCGACCGTCCCTGGGCCCTGAACGTCTCCTTCATTGCGCCCCACTTCCCCTTCATCGTGCCGCAACGCTTCTGGGACATGTACCCGCCCGACCGCATCGACGTGCCGGAGATTCCTCCCGGCCACCTCGAGTCCCTGCATCCCGTCTACCAGCGTCTGCGCGCGATGTTCGGCTTTGCGGACTTCGACGAGAAGCTGGTTCGTCGCGCCCGCGCCGGCTACTACGGCCTGATCAGCTATCTCGACGAGAAGATCGGTCAACTGCTGGACGCGCTTGAAGCAACAGGTCAACTGGAAAACACCGTGGTCATCCATTTCAGCGATCACGGTGAGATGAACGGCGAGCACGGCATGTGGCGCAAGTCAAACTTCTACGAGGCCTCCGCTCGCGTGCCGCTGCAGATCGCCTGGCCGGGGCAATTGCCCGCCGGTCAACGGCTGCCGCAGGTCGTGTCTCTGGTCGACGTGGTGGCCACCATGCTGGAACTGGCGGGCGTTGAAGCGCCCGTCTCGCTCGACGGCGACAGCCTTGCAGGCCTGCTGCAGGGTCGGGACGCGGACTGGAAGGACGAGGCCTTCGCCGAATACTGCGGCCATGGCGTCACTGCTCCGATGGCCATGCTGCGCCGCGGCCGCTACAAGTTCAACTACAGCCTCGGCGACCCGCCCGAACTCTATGACCTGCAGGGCGACCCCGGCGAGTTTCACAATCTGGCGGGCAGGTCGGAATACGCAAGCGTCGAGGCCGAATTGCGGGCCAGCCTGCTGTCGCACTGGGACCCGCAGGAGATTGAGGCCCGGGTGCGACGCAGCCAGCAGGAACGCATTCTGCTGGAGTCGCTGGCGGACGGCGCATGGCGCGGCGGCGCCAGCCGGCCCTTCGCGCCACCGGAATGGCGTAACTAGCCGGCCGCGGCAGACTCTGCCAGCTCGACCGCGATGATCCCGTCCAGCTCCTTAAACGCCCCCTGCCAGGCCGCCGTCGGCACGGTCACGTCCAGACCATGGCGCAGATAATGGACCTGCACTGTCAGATTGCCTGGTCCCACATCCGGTCGCTGCACCAGCGCGTTGGCATACAGGCCCAGCTGCAACCAGTAGCGTCTCGCATGGTCCTCCGCCCTGCTGTACTCCGCCTCTTCACCCAGAAACGTGGTCTTGAAGTCCACCAGCGTCCAGTTGCCGTCCGCGTCTTGCATGACGAGGTCAATGCTGCCCTGAATCAGACAGTCGCCATGGCGTTGCATGAAGGGCAGTTCCTGCAGGAGGAGCGGCGCCATCCTCATTCGCCCTGCCAGCGCGCCGGCTTCAAACCTGGCGAGCAGCGCGGTCGCCCGCCGCAGCAACACCCGGCGCTTCTGCGGGTTGCGCAGGCCCTGTTGCCACAGGAGGCCGTCGAGCTGCTGCGGCAACCCTTTGTCAGGACCTGTTCCGTTTCGCCAGCGACGAAGCGCCGCATGCAATGCCTCCCCCAACAGTCGCTGCTCTGCGGCATCGCCGCCCTGCGGCGACGTCGTCTCCGCGCAGCGCACGACCCTTCGCTCGAAATGCCCAGACAATCTCGTGACGGCCAACTCATGCAAAAGCCCGGGCGGCTTTGCCGGCACGGGACGCAGGCCGGGCAATTCGACGCTCGCGACATCCGACGCGGCGACTTCCGGCTCATCCTGCGTGTCGGTTGGCCGGTCCCGCTCCGGTTCACGATCTGTGGCCATTGCGGACAGATCGCGCCAGACGACCTCGCCTCCGCCGATGCGCCAGGGCGGGTTCGGCGGGCGTCCTTTCAGGTCCAGCGCCTCATGCAGCCAGGCCAGCCAACCTTCGTCGCCCGGTCCGCCATCATGGCTGGCGCAGACGATCAGGTAGTCCCGCGCGCGCGTCGAG
>DAOUIB010000163.1:0-4207 GCA_034428275.1 Anaerolineae bacterium | reverse complement strand
GGTGAAGAGCCCCTCGTCCAGGGCGACCGCTTCCAGCCAGGCGCTGCGCCAGTCCCGATTCGGCGCCACCACCTGCACCTGGACCTGCGTCGCGCCGGGAATGCGCAAATCAAGGCTGTTGATGCCCGGCCCGCCCGGCGCAAGGCTGACGTCGACACGACTTTCCGCGACCCGCTGTGTGGCGGAGGGCGCGGCCGGCGCGGGTCCGAGCTCCGGTTGCGGCACCGCTGCCGCGGCCAGCAGGGCCAGGGGGACCAGCGTCAGGGAGAGCAGCGCGGCCTCCAGTCGCAGGCCGGCCAGGACCGGCAGGGCCGGCCAGCGAGAAGGACGAAACGCATCCCATTGCCCGGCCGCCGCCAGCAGCGACAGCGCCACCAGCGCCAGTTTGGCCAGCAAGGCCAGGCCCCAGTCCGTGTCCGTCAGGTCAGACGGACGATGCAGCCAGTTGAGGGCGCTGAAGAGTCCGCTCGCGGTCAACACGGCCAGCGCCCGCAGCGCCAGCCAGGTGAAGCGTCGCAGCACGGCCCTTGTCGCCGCAGGCCGCTGCGAGGCAGCCAGGGGCCGAAGCGCCACAGGGAGCAGCAGCGCCAGCGCCACCAGGGCGCCGCTCCAGGCAGCGGCGGCGAGGGTGTGCAGCCAGTCCACCAGCAACGCCAGCCAGGGATGCCGCAGGGAGCCGGCGGCGTGGCTGTTAATGCTGAAGGTGCCCAGCAGCAGCGCTACCACCCACAGATTGGCCGCCCACAGGGGCCTCACCTGTTCCGAATGTTGCCGGCGCCAGCGGATGGCCAGCGCGACCAGTGCTGTGCAAAGCAGCAACAGCAGCAGGCGGGCGGTCCACACGTCGCCGAAGCGCGAGCCGATGCGCACCACCTGCCACAGGCCCCCGACAAGTACGCTGCCGGCATCGGTGGCGAAAAAGACCATGCTTTGCTGCAGCATGGCCAGCAGGTTGGCGACGAAGGCGAACGCCAGCGCGGCCAGCGCGATGTGACCCAGACGCCTCATCACCCGCGCCGGCAAGCCGCCGGCCCGCTGCGCCCGACTGCCCCAGGCCGGCAGCAATACCGCGCCGTACAACACGTGCGCTCCGAAGAGCAGCAGGCAGGAACCATAGAGCAGGGCCCGCCAAAGCGCTTCCAGCGGCTCAATGGCGTATCCGCCCCCGCCGCTGACGGCCGCGTCCGCGGCCTGACCAAGGAAAAAGACGCGCGTTTCGGGCACGACGTGGCCGTCGCTGGCGAAGGCCGGCCGCAAGTCGACCAGATAGACGCCATCCTGAAGACCGGCGGGGACCGCCAGGTTCATCTGCAGCGGATTGTCGGGGTCTACGCCGCCCTCGGCGACGACGCTCCCGTCCTGGCGGCGCAACGTGAGCGCGCTGAATGCCGGTTCCAGACTCTCGCTGAACCAGTAGCGCAAGCGGGCCGGCGGATGCTCCAGCTCGGCGCGGTCTTCCGGGGTGGCGCGCACAATGAAGCCATGCGCCTGGGCCGGCAGGACCGGCAGCGTGAGAAGGAGGGCACACAACAGGGTGTGGCGCAGGCGCATGAATGCAGTCAGTCCGCCTGGCGGGCGTGTAACAACAGCATGCCCTATTTGTACATTATTTCACGATGTTTGTCGCGGCGACGCTTCAGAATTGCATCATCGCCTTCAGACAGCCGCTGGCGGGGTCCAGCCAGGTCGGCAGGTCACGGATGAGTTCCGCGGGCGAGGCGCGATGGGTGATCCAGGGCGTCGTGTCGATGGCGCCCGTCTCGACCATGTCGATGACCTGGCGGAAATCTTCGGCCGTGCCGTTGCGGCTGCTCATGACCGTCATTTCACGCCGGTGAAATTCGGGGTCGTGGAAGGTGATGTCGTCCGTCACCAGGCCCACAAAGACCAGGGTCCCGCCCATCGCCAGGGTATCAAATGAGGCGTTCATGGCGGCCGCGCTGCCGGAGGCGTCATAGACCTGGGTCGGCATGTCGCCGTCCGTGATGTCGGCCAGCTGCTCCAGCGGCCGGTCGCGCGCGTCCACCGCGTGGCTCACGCCAGGCATTTCCTGGGCGAACTCGAGTCGCGCCGGATTGACGTCCATGGCGATGATGTCCACGCCGCTGGCGGCAGCCGAGGCGATGACCGTCAGCCCTATGGGGCCCACGCCAATCACCAGCAAACAGTCGTCCGGGCAGGGCGCCCCGCGCCGGATGGCGTGCGCCCCGATGACCAGGGTCTCCACAAGCGCCAGCTGGTCCAGCGTCAGTTCGGCCGAGGGATGCAGCTTGCCGACCGGAACGCGAATGAACTCACGCATGCCGCCATCCGTGTGAACGCCCAGCACGCGCAGCGAACTACAGCAATTCGTGCGGCCGCGGCGGCAGGCGATGCAATGTCCGCAATTGAGATAGGGCTCCACCGCCGCCCGGTCGCCGGCGCGCAGACCCGCCTCGTTGGGGCCGATTTCCAGGATTTCCACGCCCAGTTCGTGCCCCAGGACGCGCGGGTAACTCAGAAAGGGCATCTCGCCCTTCCAGGCCTTGAGGTCGCTGCCGCAGACTCCCACGCGCTGCACGCGAACCAGGGCCTCGCCCTGTGGCAGCGGGCCCTCGGGCGGCGCCGTCTCCCTGAGCGCCAGATGCCCCGGCTGTTCCAGCACGACGGTCTGCATGGTCAGGCCTCAAGCGAGCGTTGCACGGCTGCGACGACGTCCTCCGGCCCGGGCATGAGATGTTCCTCCAGCGGCTGACTGAAGGGAATGATGCCGGCGCCCAGGGTGACGCGCACGACGGGCCCTTCCAGCGACCAGATGTTGTTCTCGGTAATCTGCGAAACGACCTCCGCGCCCCAGCCGCCGGCGCGCACCGCTTCCTCGACGGTGACCAGATGCCCGGTCTTCTCCACCGATCGGGCGATGGTCTCCATGTCCAGCGGCACCAGCGTGCGCGGATCGATGACTTCGCACTCCACGCCCTGTTCGGCCAGGGTATCTGCCGCCTTGAGCGCCACGCCCACCATACGCTGCACGGCCACGATGCTGACGTCGCCGCCCTCGCGCACGACGCGCGCCTCGCCCATGGGCACCAGGTGGTCGGCATGGTCGGGCACCTCGCCGCGCTCGGCGTATTGGCCCTTGTGCTCAAGGAAAATCACCGGGTTGTCGTCACGGACCGCGCTTTTGAGCAGGCCCAAAATATCCGCAGGCGTGCCGGGCACGCAGACCTTCAGGCCGGGCGCGTGCATGAACCAGGACTCGCAGCACTGCGAATGTTGCGAACCGAAGCCGCCGGCGCTGCCCTGGGCCATGCGGATGGTCAGCGGCACCTGGATCTGGCCGCCCGACATGTAGCGCAGCTTGGCCGCCTGGTTGACGATCTGGTCCAGCGTGACCGCGGCGAAGTCGGCGAACATCAATTCGATGACCGGGCGCATGCCGGTCACCGCCGCCCCCACGCCCGCGCCAACAATGGCATTCTCGGAGATCGGCGTATCGCGTACGCGCCGCCCGCCATATTTTTCGTAGAGTCCAGGCGTCACCTTGAAGACACCACCGGCCTTGCCCACGTCCTCGCCGAAGAAAATGACGTCATCGTCGTGCGCCATCTCCTCATCCAGCGCGCGCACGACCGCGTCGCGACAGGTTATGACGGCCATTACGCCCCCTTCCCCACTGCAGCGCCGTCACCTGACGGCACCCAGATATCTTCCAGTGTCTCCTCCAGCGCCGGCCAGGGCTCGTTCATCGCCCACTCGGTCACGCGCTGTACCTCGGACCTTTGCTGCTCCCGCAGGGCCTCGAATTCCGCCGCCGTCAACTGGCCGTCGGCCTGCATGCGACCCGCCAGAATGTCGATCGGGTCGCGTTCCATCCAGCGCTCCAGCTCGCCATCCGGCCGGTAGATTGCCGGGTCGCTGCGCGAATGGCCGCGATAGCGGTAAGTCAGCGCTTCCACCAGGGTGGGCCCGTCGCCGGCGCGCGCGCGTTCGGCCGCCTCAAGCAGGACCGGATACACGGCCTCGGCGTCCTGGCCGTCCACGATGACACCCGGGATGCCGTAGGCGGCGGCGCGGTCGGTGACGTTGGGCACCGGCGCGGTGTCTTCATAAGGCGTGTATTCACCGTAGCGATTGTTTTCGCAGAGGAACACGGCCGGCAACTTCCAGACTGCCGCCAGGTTGACCGCCTCGTGCCAGGCGCCGATGTTGGGCGTGCCGTCGCCAA
>DAOUIB010000162.1:0-9492 GCA_034428275.1 Anaerolineae bacterium | reverse complement strand
GCAAGCCACCCTTGCCGATCAACAGCCCGTGTTCACGCGCCCCGGCCATGATGCCGGCAGCCCGGGCGGCATCCGGCTCGCGCGTCGGGCCTGGCTTGACGATCTCCAGGGCCTGCATCAGGCCCATGCCGCGCACTTCGCCGATGAAATCGAATTCAGCTTCGAGTTCTTCCAGTTTGTCGCGCAGGACGGTGCCCTGCACTTCAGCGTTCACCTGTACCTGATTGCGTTCCATGTATTCGATGGTCGCCAGGGCGGTGGCCATTGAAACCGGATTGCCGCCAAAAGTGGAAAAGGTCATGCCAGGCAGGGCGTCGGCGATTTCCGCGGTGGCGACGGTGCAGCCTACGGGGTAGCCGTTGGCCATTCCCTTGGCAAAGGTCATGATGTCCGGTTCCACGCCCCAGTGTTCGATGCCCCACCAGCGTTCTCCGGTGCGGCCCCAGCCGGTCTGCACTTCATCGCTGATAAAGACGCCGCCGGCCGCGCGAATGATCGGGGCCACGCGTCCGAAATAGTCCTGCGGTGGCACGATGTACCCGCCAACGCCCTGAATCGGTTCGGCAATGAAGGCGGCGATGCGGCCATTGGTGCAGGTGGCGATCAGTTCTTCCAGATCGGCGATGCAGAGTTCAACCACTTCCTCGGGAGAGAGGTCCAGCGGCGTGCGGTAGGTATAGGGCGAGCGGACGTGCCTGACGTAAGGGTCAACGACGTTACCTAGGCGCCAGTTGCCGTGGGCCGTCAGGCTCATCGCCTGCAGCGTACGACCGGAGTAGGCGTGGCGCAGGGCGATGACGTCGTTGTTGCCGGTGAAGCAGCGGGCAGCCAGGATGGCGGTTTCGTCGGCCTCGCTGCCGCTGTTGGTGAAGAAGGACTTCTGCAGCGCGCCGGGCGTCAGCGCCGCCAGCTTCTCGGCGACTTCCACCATGATTTCGTTGACGAACAGGGTGGAGGTGTGCTGCACGCGTTGCAGTTGCTCCATGGTGCGCGCCGTGATTTCCTCATTGCAGTGGCCGACCGAAATCGTCAGCACGCCGCCAAAAAAATCGAGATAGCGTTTGCCATCCCTGTCCCACAGTTCCTGGCCCCTTCCCTTATCAACGACCAGGGGCTGGTCCGGAAAATAGGGCGCCACTGCAGGGAAAATGACGCGCTCGTAGCGTTCCATCAGCGCGGCGCCCGATGAATTCTGCTGTGCCATGCATGGTACTCCCGTAATATGTGCGCCTGCCGTCTGCGAGTCCAACAGACAATGGCACAGAATACCCCTTCAGGGGCAGGGTCGCCACACGCAGGGCCCCTTTCTGTGGTAAACTCCGCGCTTCACAGATTGAAACAGGTCGGTCGGGCAGCAATTTTCCTGGCCGGCGGGACGGGAGTGTCATGGTCGAGAGACTCAGGAATTATATTGGTGGGGAATGGGTGGAAGCCGGCGGCAGGGACTGGTCGCCGGTCCACAATCCGGCGACATGCGAACTGCTGGCCGAGTGCCCGGAATCCAGCGCCGGCGACGTCGACCTGGCCGTGCAGGCGGCCCAGGAGGCTTTCGGGGAATGGCGCAGGACACCGGTGCTGGAGCGCGCCCAGTTCATGCATCATTTCAAGAATCTCGTCGAAGACCGCTTTGACGACCTCGCCGAAGTGGTCGTGCGCGAGAACGGCAAGACCCTCGACGAGGCGCGCGGCGAGGTGCGGCGCGGCATTGAAAGCATCGACTTTGGCATCGGCGTGCCCTTCATGATGCGCAATGACGGCGTGGAGGACATCAGCAGCGGCATCGACGAGACCACGGTCCGTCAGCCGGTGGGCGTGTTCGCCGCGATCACTCCCTTCAACTTTCCCTTCATGGTGCCGATCTGGTTCCTGCCGACGGCCATCACCTGTGGCAACACCTTCATACTCAAACCTTCGCCGCAGACGCCGCTGAGCATGCAGCTGACCTGCGAACTAATTGACGAGCTTGATATGCCGGAAGGCGTGGTCAATCTGGTACATGGCGGCGTGACCTCGGCCCAGGCGATCATGGAACACCCGGGCATTGCCGGCGTATCCTTCGTGGGTTCCAGCCCGGTGGCCAAAATCATCTACGAGACCTGCACGCGCAACGGCAAGCGGGTGCAGGCCCAGGGCGGCGCCAAGAACTACATCGCCGTGCTGCCCGACGCCGACATGGAATCCAGCGTCAAAAACGTACTGGGCGCGGCTTACGGCTGCGCAGGTCAACGTTGCCTGGCGGCTGCTGTGGCGGTTGGCGTCGGCGATGCCTACGATCGCCTGCGGGATGAACTGGTGAAACAGGTGACCGGCCTGCGGGTGGGCTATGGGCTGGACGAGACCACGCAGATGGGCACGGTGGTCAGCGCCCAGGCGCGCGAACGCATCGTCAACATGATCACGGAAGGCGAACGCGAAGGCGCGACGATCTCCCTGGACGGTCGTGACCTGCAGGTCGAGGGATACGAGGACGGCATGTTCGTGGGGCCGACCATTCTTGAGGACGTTACGCCGGAAATGAGCGTGGCCCGCGAGGAAATCTTTGGCCCCGTGCTGTCCCTGATGCGCGCCGACAGCTATGACGAGGCCGTCGAATTGATCAACAGTTCGAATTACGGCAACGCCGCCAGCATCTTCACCAGCAGCGGCGCGCATGCCCGCGATTTCAAGTACCGGGTCAACGCCGGCAACATCGGCGTCAACATCGGCGTTGCGGCGCCTTCGGCGTCCTTCCCCTTTGGCGGCCAGAAAGACTCCTTCTTCGGGGACCTGCACGGTCAGGGGCTGGACTCCATCGACTTCTTCACGGATCGCAAGGTGGTCATCGAGCGGTGGTTTGAGGGATGACGCCGCTCAACACCTTTGGCGCGATCATGACCCAGGCCATCGGGCTGGAAGAGGGACTGGCGGACTTTTATGAACGCGCCGGCAACAGCGACCAGGCCAACGCCTGCGCAAGGCGACGCCAGAAAATGATGCGCATCCGCCGCGAAGCAGTGCTGGAAATCACGCTGGAAGCTATCGATGGTCTCGATTCTGACGACTATGCACTGGACCTGGAGGACGTGAGCGAAAGCGGCCAGGCGCGGGCTGCCAGCACGGCCGCACGTTTTTATCGGGAAGTAGCGCCGGGCATAAACGTGCGGCAGGCGCGACGCGCACTGGAGCGCGCGGCCCGCGAGCACGCCGGCCAGTAGATCGGGGAGAGTAACGATGACTCGCACAGTTCGCGGCGCGCTGCTGCAGGCCTCCTGGACCGGCGACAAGGACACGATGATCGAAAAGCACGTGAAGTACGCCCACGAGGCCGCCAGCCAGGGCGCTGAGGTCATGTGCTTCCAGGAGTTGTTTTACGGCCCCTACTTTTGTCAGGTGCAGGACACGAAATACTACGGCTACACCGAGGGCATCCCGGACGGACCGACGACCCGCCTGATGCAGGACCTGGCGAAAGAGACCGGCATGGTGCTCATCGTGCCGATGTATGAGGAAGAACAGACCGGCGTTTACTACAACACCGCCGCCGTCATCGATGCCGACGGTCGTTACCTGGGCAAGTACCGCAAGACACACATCCCGCAGGTGGCCGGTTTTTGGGAGAAGTTCTATTTCCGTCCCGGCAACCTGGGGTACCCGGTCTTTGAAACGGCGGTCGGGACCATTGGCGTTTACATTTGTTACGACCGTCACTTCCCGGAAGGCGCGCGGGCGCTGGGCCTCAATGGCGCGGAAATCGTCTTCATCCCGTCGGCCACCAGTCGCGGTCTGTCGCAGCATTTGTGGCGCATTGAACAGACGAGCCACGCCATCGCCAACGGCTACTACGTCGGGACGATCAACCGCGTTGGCGTTGAGCCCCTTGGCGACAACGATTTCTATGGCCAGAGCTATTTCTGCACGCCCCGCGGCGAGTTTGTCGGCGAGGTCGGCGACCCCCACGAGGAAGAACTCATGGTGCGGGACCTGGACATGAGCCTGGTGGAGGAAGTGCGGCAGGTCTGGCAGTTCTATCGCGACCGCCGCCCGGACGCCTACGAAAACCTGGTCAGTCCCTGAGCAGGAGGGCGAGATGGAATTCGCGATCACCTTCAAGGGGGACATCAGTCCGCAGCGGACCGTCGCGCTTTGCCGTCAGGCGGAACTGGCCGGCTTCAGCTACGCCTGGTTCTACGATTCGCACATTCTGTGGCGCGACCCCTGGGTGACGATGGCGATGTGCATGGAGCACACCGACAGCATCCGCTTCGGCCCCTGCGTGACCAACCCGGGCGTGCGCGACTGGTCCGTGGCGGCCAGCATGTACGCCACGCTGGCGCTGCAGAGCGGCGGTCGCCTGGACATTGGCCTGGGGCGGGGCGACAGTTCGATGCGCGTCATGGGCAAGACGCCCAAAACCATCGCCCGGATGTGCGAGTTCGTGCACGCCGTCAAGGGCATGGTGCGGGGCGAAACAGTTCGCTACGCGGAAGCGCCGGACGCCGTACAAATCCCCTGGGCCGGGGGCTATGATTTGCCGGTATGGATCGCGGCCTATGGCCCGCGCGCGCTTAAGGCGGCCGGCGAACACGGCGACGGCCTGGTGATCCAGCTGGCCGAACCGCTGCTTTGCCGCTGGTTCCTGGACCAGGCGCTGGAGGCCGGTGAAGCGGCCGGGCGCGACATGTCGGGCTATCGCGTGATGGCGGCGGCGCCCGTATGGGTTGGCGACGTGGCGAAAGGCCGCGAACAGACGCGCTGGTTCCCCGCCATGGTTGGCAACCACGTGGCGGACATCGTCGAGAAGTATGGCAGCGCGACCACCGAGGTGCCGGACAGCTTCACCCGTTATATCGAGGGGCGCCGCGGTTACGACTATCATGAGCATGCCAGCAAGGACGCCGGTCACCTTGGCTTTATCACGGACGAGGTGATCGACAGTTTCAGCATTCTGGGTCCGGCGGAAGCGCAGGTCGAAAAGCTGCGGGCCCTGCAGGACGTGGGTGTGACCCAGTTCAACATCTATCTCATGTGCGGCGAGGAGGAGCGCATCGTCGCGGAATACGGCGAACACGTCATCCCGCATTTTCAGTAAGGAGGACGCCATGGGGACCCTGTTCCGCAAGGGGACGGTCATCACCGCCAGCGACATGCTGCAGGCGGACGTGCTGGTCGAGGGCGAAGTCGTGTCCCTCATCGGCCTGGAACTGGATGCCGCGGGTCACGAGGTCGTCGATTGCGAGGGCATGTACCTGATGCCGGGCGGCATCGACGTACACACGCACCTCGAGTTGCCCTTTGGCGGCACGGTCAGCAACGACGACTTCGACACGGGTCATCGGGCCCTGGCCTTCGGCGGCTCCACGTCACATATCGATTTTGTGGTCCAGCCCATCGGCGGCAGTTTGCGAGACGGGCTGGAGACCTGGCGCGCCAAGTCCGCGCACCTGGCGCAGGTCGACTACGGCTTTCACATGGCGATCACCGACCTGCGCGATGAAGTGATGGAAGAGATCCCCTCCCTGCTGGACGAGGGCATCACCAGCCTGAAGCTGTTCATGGCCTACAAGAACGTGTTCCAGATCGACGACACGACCCTGTTCCGCGCCATGCAGGTGGCCGCGCAGCAGGGCATGATCGTCATGGTGCATGCCGAGAACGGCGACGTGGAGGCCGAGTTGACGCCGCGTCTGCTGGCGGAAGGCAAGGTGGAGCCGAAGTATCACGCCATTTCGAGGCCGCCGGAGATTGAGGGCGAGGCGACCAACCGCGCCGTGGTCATGGCCGGACTGGCCGGTTGCCCGCTTTACGTGGTCCACGTCACCACGCGCGCGGCCGTCGAGGCGATTCAGCGCGGCAGGGCCCTGGGCTACCCGGTGATGGGCGAAAGCTGTACGCAATACTTCTTCCTGACCGTTGACGATCACCTGGCCATGCCCGGTTTCGAAGGCGCCAAATACATTTGCTCACCGCCGATTCGCAGCGACGCCGACCACGGGGTGTTGTGGCAGGCCATTCGGGATGGCTCACTGCAGCACGTCAGCACCGACCACTGCAACTTCTGGTATGAGGGCGGAGTGGGCCCGTGGCAGGAATGGGCGGCGGCGCATGACAACGGCGAGTGGGTCGACTACGAAGCCCAGGACCCCTCCTACCGTCGTCCGGGAAAGGAACTGGGACTGGGCAATTTCGCGAAAATCCCCAACGGCATGCCGGGTCTCGAAGAGCGCATGATGGTGATGTGGGAACATGGCGTCAACAGCGGTCGCATTTCGCCCACGCGCTTTGTCGAGCTGATGTGCAGCAACCCGGCCAGGATCTTCGGCATGTACCCGAAAAAGGGCACCATCGCGGTCGGTTCCGATGCCGATATCGCCATCTGGGACCCGAATGAAGAGCACGTGCTGAGTGTGGAAACGACGCACATGCGCACGGACTACATCGTGTACGAGGGGATGCCGATCCGCGGTCGTCCCAGGCAGGTCTGGCTGCGGGGGCGCAAGATTGTGGACGGGGACACCTGGCTGGGCCGGAACGGCGAGGGACGCTTCATCGCGCGTCGGCCTGGTGCGCCCGTCCTGTGACGGACGGCACTGCCTGCTCGCTCCGACGACGAGGGGAGCAAAACCATGCCTGACGTAGTGGAAATGTGGGACAAACCGCAGGCTGAGCGCATGGTGATGCTCGCCGGCTGGCGCCAGTGGGCGGATGCCGGCTCGCTGTCTTCCGGGCTGCCCAAATATCTGGTCCAGCGCAACAGCGCCAGGCGAATTGGTCGCTTCAATAACCAGGGCTTCTACATGTTTCAGATCCCCGGCACGCACGATCTGGTGCGACCGGTGGTGCGCTTCGAAAACGGTTATCCGCGTTCGATGGAAACCCGGCGCAATGAACTGTTTTTCACGCGCAGCGGCGAATGCGGCGTCGTAATCTTTTTGGGAGACGAGCCGCATCTGGACATCGATCGCTACAGCAACGCCCTGTTTGACCTCGCCGCGGACCTGAAGGTCGAGCGCATCGTCGGCCTGGGCGGCGTCTACGGCGAGTTGCCATTCGACCGCGAACGCATTGTTTCCTGCAACTTCAGCCTGAAGCGCATGGCAGGCGAGTTCGCGAGACTGGCCGTGAACCTTTCCGATTATCATGGTGGCTCCAGCATAGGCGCCTATCTCTGCAGCCAGGCCAGCGAGCGGGACCTGGAATATGCGGGAATGCATGCCCTGGTGCCCACCTACGACTTCTCCAACATGGGAAAGCTGACCAACACCATCCGCATCGAAAACGACTTTACGGCCTGGCACGGCGTCATGCGCCGGGTCAATTTCATGCTGCGCACGAACTTTGCGCTGGAGGACCTCGAGGAAAAGAGCAAGCGCCTGGTGGAAGTCGTCGAATCCAAGGTGGATGAACTGGAGAAAATGGCGCCGGAAGCCGGCGTACGCGACTATCTTAAACGTCTGTCGGATGAATTTGAGGAGCCGGTCTTCAATCCCCTCGACGACGTTTGGGAAGATGCCCTGCGCGGCTTGCTGGACGACCGTGAAAATCCTGCCTGATTTCCGGAAACTGACCTGCAGGATGTGGAGCTGACATGGGCGAGCACTTTATCGGTCTGGACGTCAGCACCACGGCCTCGAAGGCCGTGGCAATTGACGCCAGCGGCGCGGTGGTTGCGACGGCCAGCCACGATCACCGGCTGGATACGCCACGGCCCCTGTGGTCCGAGCAGGACCCGGCCGAGTGGTGGCGGGCCAGTTGCGCTTCGCTGCGACAGGTTGCGCAGGAGTTGCCGCAGGGCTCCATCGCCGCGTTGGGTCTTACAGGCCAGATGCACGGTCTGACGGCGCTGGATGCCAGCGATGAGCCCTTGCGCCCGGCCATCCTGTGGAACGACCAGCGCAGCGCGGCGGAGTGCGAGGCCATCACCGGGGCCATCGGCGCAGAACGACTTTACCGCCTCATTGGCAGCAGAATCTTTCCGGGATTCACGGCGCCCAAGATCGCCTGGTTGCGAGAGCACGAGCCTGAAGTCTTTGAACGCATTGCGAAGGTGCTGCTGCCGAAGGACTACGTTCGATTCCTGCTCAGCGGGGAACGCGTCACGGACGTCGCCGATGGGTCCGGCATGGCCCTGATGGATATTGGCGCGCGCGACTGGTCCGGCGAAATGCTGGACGCGCTGGCGATACCGCGCGACTGGTTGCCCGCTCTGGCGGAATCGCAGGAGGTCTGCGCTGAAGTCAGCCCGGACGGCGCCGTTGCCACCGGACTTCCGGTGGGAACCAGAATCGTGGGCGGGGCCGGAGACCAGCCCGCCGGCGGAGTCGGCAGCGGCGTGGTCAGCGCGGGTCAACTCAGTCTGGCGATGGGCACGTCGGGGGTGGCCTACGCCATCAGCGACCGTTACGAACCGGAGCCCCAGGGTCGCCTGCACACCTTTTGCGGGCCAATTCCCGGGACCTGGTTCAGTATGGGCGTCATGTTGAGCGCCGCCGGAGGCTTGCGCTGGTTGCGCGATGCCCTGGCGCCCGATCGGGAATTCGACGAGCTTGGCGCTCTGGCGGAAGCCGTGCCGCCAGGCGCGGAAGGTCTGTTGTTCGCGCCATGGTTAAGCGGCGAGCGTCACCCGCATCCCGATCCTCTGGCGCGCGGGGCATTTGTCGGCCTGACGCTGCGCCATGGCCTGGGCCACATGGTGCGGGCCGTGATGGAAGGTGTCGCGTTCGGGATTCGGGAAAGCCTGGAGCTCTTGCAGGCCCAGGGGCTGGACCCCTCGGACGCGGTGATTCAGGGTGGGGCGGCCAACAGCCCTCTCTGGCGGCAGTTGACCACCGACATCATGGACCTGCCCCTTTACCGCGTCAACACCAGCGAGGGGGCCGCCTTTGGCGCCGCGATTCTGGCGGCGGTCGGCGCCGGCGCATACCCGGACGTTCCCGCAGCCTGCGCGGCGATGGTGCAGCGCCTGGACGAATCGCTGCCGCAACCTGAGCTCGTGGCCCGTTACAAGGAGGTCTATTCGGTCTATCGCAATCTGTATCCTTCGCTGGCGCCACAATTCCACCAACTGGCGCGACTGGACGCCTGAGCAGGGCCTTTAGCCGTAGCTCCGGTACCAGTCTGAACCGCCCTCGGGAAGGTCGTAGAAGTCGGTCCAGGGGCGACCCTGTCGGGTGGTGTGATTGTTCAGGGCCTCAATTCGTTCCATGGCCGTGCCCAGCAGGAATTCATGGCGTTCACCGGGGGACATGGCGGCGCATTCCTTCCAGATGGCGCGCCCGCCGAGATAGCCGCTGGCGCCCCCCTCACAGGCCACGCGCACCTGCCGCTCGAAAATCTCAAAGTCCACCCCTGCGCTAAGCAGCACCCAGGGCACCTCACTGGCGGCGCTGAGCGCCTCACACGCCTTCAGCCAATCGCTTTCGTCGCTGTGGTATTTGGCGTTCATCGGGAATTCCATCTTGAGCACGTCGACGCCCAGCGCGCCGATGCGTCGCGCGGTCTCGATGACCACCTCGG
>DAOUIB010000161.1:0-5793 GCA_034428275.1 Anaerolineae bacterium | reverse complement strand
TCTTTCGCGGTAGGGCTCATCCTGCGATACGTACTTTTCGTCCTGTCAGATTATTTCCAGTTGTTTGACAAACGCATACAGATCCCCCTGCAAATCCTGGTTCGGGAGAGCACCCTCGTCCTGACCAACATCACCTTCACGATCGTTCCGGTGAGCATTGCCTGTGTCATTGCGCTGGCACTGCTACTCGGCCGTACGGCGCCGGGCCGGGAGATGCGCGCGCTGGCCAGCAATCCCGAACTGGCGCACATTCTTGGCATGCGCGTGGAACGCATTCGCAGCCTGACCTGGTTGCTGACCGGCGCGACGGCGGGACTGGCCGGCGCGCTTTGGGGTCTCTATACCTTTGTCAATCCTCTTTTGGGCTGGCTTGCAATTCTGCCGGTGTTTGCCGCCGCGATTCTCGGCGGACTGTCCAGTTTTGCCGGCACGATTCTGGGCGCCTATCTCGTCGCCTTTTGCGAAAACACGCTGATGCAGGCCCTCAATCACTACACCGGCCTGACCTTCAGCTTCAAGGCAGCGATCCCCTTCGTCATCATCATTCTGGTCCTGTTGCTGCGTCCGCAGGGACTGACGGGATTCATCCGCCGCAGCGGGAACCTCGAACGGTGAACATCGACCTTGGCGCCACCCTGGTCGCGTTGCTGACATTCTTTGGCATCGCCGCCCTGATGGCGCTGAGTTTGAATCTCGAGTATGGCATCGCCGGCGTCCCCAACTTCGGCCAGGCGGTATTCGTATCCATCGGGGCCTACACAACAGCCATTACCTACACGCGCCTGTTGCCCCTGCTGGCCGGGAAGGAGGTCATCTGGCCCTGCGGCCCGACGCTGGGCCCTGCGCTGCAATTGCGCTCGGAAATCATGAGCAGCAATCCCGGCGCGGGTTTCCTGAATCTGGCCATCACGCTGGTGATCGCGGCCCTGGTCAGCGGGCTCGTGGGTTACTTCGTGTCGCGCATCGCCCTGCGGCTGCAGCAGGAGTGGTTTCTGGCGCTGGTGTTGCTGGTAGGCGGAGAGACGGTTCGCATCTTCGTGCGCAGTTACGAGCCTGTCATCTGTGCCAACAACGGTGTTTCCGGCGTCGCCCAACCCTTCGCCTGGCTGGGCAATCCGCAACAGTCCTCGATCCTGTTCATGCTGCTCGTGCTTGCGGTGGCGGCCCTGACCTGGCTGTATTGCGAACGCCTCGTGCGCTCACCCTTCGGTCGCCTCCTCAAGGCCCTGCGGGAAAACGCTGGCGTGACCCGCAGCCTTGGAAAGGACGTCGCGCTGGCGCGGGCGCGCGTGATGCTCATCGGCTCGGTCATAGCGGCCATTGCCGGGGTCTTCTTCGTCCTGAACACGGGCTACATCAGCAGCAATGACTTCGTCGTTACCTTGACGCTGGACATGTGGGTGATGGTCGTGCTGGGCGGGCCGGGGAACAACCGCGGCGCCCTGCTCGGCGCTCTCGTCGTCACCATTCTGGACCGCCTGACGGCCATCGCCACCATTCAGATGAACATGTCCGCCATTGATCTGGAATTCAATTACGTCCGTTACATCCTGTATGGCGTTATCCTTCTCCTGATGCTGCGATACCGACCCCAGGGCATCCTGCCCGAGCCGGCCAGGACGACCAACGCCCATGACCTGCTGACAGACCCTGCCCCCCATGTTGCAGATCCGTGACCTGACCCGCAGTTTCGGCGGATTGAGAGCTGTCGACGGGGTGTCGTTCGATGTTTGCGACGGCCAGGTGGTGGGCCTGATTGGCCCCAACGGCAGCGGCAAGAGCACGCTGATCAACCTCGTTGCCGGTCAATTGCACCCGGATTCGGGCAGCATTCGTTTTGACGGGCAGGACATCACCCAGGCATCGCCCGACGCTATCAACCGTCTCGGGCTGGCCCGCGGTTACCAGGACCCGGCGCTTTTCTTTCAGATGTCTGTGCTGGACAACAGCCTCCTCCCCGCAAAAGAGCAGCTGGGAGAATCACCCTGGCACGCCCCCTGGCATGCCCGCTGGCGAGGCCAGGAGCGACACAACGCCGGCAGGGGCGCGTCCCTCCTCGGGCGCCTCCGGTTGCGCGAGCTGTTCGACCGGCGCGCCTCCGACCTCTCCGGAGGCCAGATGAAACTGCTGGATATCGGGCGTAGTCTTTCGGGCGAGCCGCGCATGTTGCTGCTGGACGAACCCACCGCCGGCGTTGCCCCCATACTGGCCCGCGAAATCTTTCGACACATCGCCACGCTCAACCAGGAATCGGACCTGGCGTTTCTGATCGTTGAGCATCGCCTGGATATCCTCTTCGATTACGTGGACCGGGTCATCGTCCTGCACATGGGCAGGGTGCTGGCAGCGGGTAAACCGGATGACATCGTGAAAGACGCCAGGGTGCGCGAGGTCTATTTCGGGCAGTGAACCTTGCAATTGAGAGACTTGATGCCGGTTACGGCAAGCTCCATGTCTTGCGTGATTTGTCACTGTCCTTTGCGCCCGGGCAATTCACCGCGATTCTTGGCCCCAACGGCAGTGGCAAAAGCACCCTGCTCAGATCGATTTTTGGTCTGGCGGATGTCTTCGGTGGATCGATCACGCTGGAAGGCAACCCGATCACGGGGTTGACCGGCGCAGAAATCGTCAGTCGGGGGCTGGCCTGCGTGCCACAACGAAACAACGTGTTCGACGAACTGAACGTTGGCGAAAACCTGAGACTGGCAACGCGGCGACTGGACCGTCGGGAGGCGGCCCGAGCCCTTGAAGCCGCCGGCGACCTGTTCCCGCCGGTTGCCAAACGGCGCGAACAACCTGCCAGTCAGCTGAGTGGCGGCGAACGCCAGATGCTTGCCATAGCCATGGGCTGGCTGTCCCGGCCCAGGCTGATGTTGCTTGATGAACCCAGCGCCGGCCTGGCCCCCAAACTGGTCAACGACGTTTTCCATACCTTGTTGCGACTCAGGGGCCAGGGGATGACGCTTGTAGTCGTTGAGCAAAATGCCCGCAGCGTCTTGCGTCATTGCGATGAGGTCTTCATTCTGCGCGAAGGCAGACTGGCCTTCGCCGGCAGCGCGGAAGCCTGCCTGCGGGACGAGGAAACGACCAAGTCCTTGCTGGGCGCCGGGAACACTGGCCAGTCCACGCCGGCATGATATAGTATCGTCGCCCAGGTGAGGACTGGAAGGGAACCATGACTGCAGCCATCAGCGGAATCTTCAATATTCTGGCAACGCCCTTCAATCCTGATGACTCCCTCGATCTGCCCGGCCTTCGCCACCTCGTCGATTTCCAGCTGGACCTTGGCGCCCACGGCCTGACGATCCTTGGCGTATTGGGGGAAGCGGCCAAACTCAGCGTCGGGGAGCGTCGCGAGGTCATGGAAACTGTCATGGACAGCGTGGACGGTCGCGTTCCGGTCGTGGTGGGCGCCAGCCACCAGGACGATGCGACGCGCCTGGCGCTGTGTCGCGCGGCGGAAGATGCCGGCGCCGCCGGTGTCATGGTGGCGCCCCCTGGAATGGAATCGCCAGGCGACGAAGCCGTCTTCGCCATCTACAGCGACCTGGCGCACGGCTGCGACCTGGCTATCGTCGTGCAGGATTTCCCGCCCGTCAACAATATAATCATGTCCGCGCCCCTCATCGCCAGCATCGCGCGGGAAATTCCCGCTGCGCGTTACCTCAAGCTGGAAGATCCGCCGCTGATGCAGAAAATCGACGCCATTCGCGCCGAAGTCGATGGACTGGAAATCTTCGGCGGACTCGGCGGGATGTTTCTGCTGGAGGAATTGGCGCGCGGCGCGTCCGGCACCATGACGGGCTTCGCCTTCACGGAAATCCTGATCGCCGTTTATGAAGCCTGGAGCAGCGGGCAAGAGGAACGCGCGCAATGTACCTTCGACCGTTATCTGCCGCTGATCCGTTTCGAAAACCAGCCGGTCATCAACCTGAGCATACGCAAGGAGTTGTTGCGTCGCCGCGGCGCCTTCGATTGCAACAAGCCAAGACCTCCCTTCGCAGCGATCGACGACGGCACGCTGCAGGAAATCGACTGGGTATTCGAGCGGGTCGGAATCGCCGATCCGACCCGCAAGATTGAATTTCAAACGACAGGAGTGCCCGCATGAATCTGGGACTGGAAAACAGGGTTGCGCTGGTTGCCGCTGCAAGCAAGGGGCTGGGCTACGGCGTGGCCCGCGCCCTGGCAACTGACGGCGCGAGGGTATCCATCTGCAGCCGCACGGCGGAGGACGTGGAAGCTGCGGCCCAGGCCCTGAGAGACGAGACGGGCGCCGGGGTCATGGCCACGGCCTGTGACGTGACGGACCCTGACTCCATCAACAACTGGGTCGCCGCGACAATCGAGCGTTGGGGACAAATCGACGCCCTGCTGGTCAATGCCGGCGGCCCGCCCGCGGGTTTCATCCGCGAAATCAGTGAAGCGCAGTGGGAAGCGGCCTTTCAGTTGACCCTGATGAGTTCCATCCGCATGATCAATGCCGCCCTGCCCCACATGGGTCGCGGCAGCGCCATCCTGACGGTTACTTCTTCCTCGATCCGGGAGCCCATCGAGCGGCTGGCGCTTTCTACAGTCATGCGTTCCGGCGTCATGGGCCTGGTGAAGACTCTGGCCGACGAACTCGCCGGAGACGGTATTCGGGTGAACAACCTGATTCCTGGCCGCATTGACACGGACCGTGTGCGGCAACTGGACGGCATCACTGCCAACAGGCTGGGAATCACGCCGGAAGAGGCGCGCGAACGCGCCATGGCCAACATCCCGCTGGGCAGGCTGGGCAACATCGATGAGTTTGGCGCGGCGGGGGCATTCCTGCTCTCACCGGCCGCTGCCTACATCACCGGCGCTTCACTGCGCGTCGACGGTGGCCAGATGCGCTCGGTCTAGACTGGCGGACGCCGCCCTTACAGATTGACGCTCTGTTCGCGCACCCGTTCGGCATCCGCGCCAACTGCGGCGCGAATTTCCTGAAATTCACTGGTCAGCATGCGCACAAAGGCGGAAACGTCCGAGCTGTGCATGACGAGGTTCGCGCCGGACTTCACCCAGCGAATCTGCTGCCGCAAGAAATTGTGGTGAATGCCAACGCCGACGCCTGCCGCCCTCGACTTTGAAATGATCGTCCGAATGGCTTCCTCAAAATCCGGATGCTCGTAGTGTTCCGGGATTCCCATGCTGCAGGACAGGTCGTGAGGTCCCACCAGCACGGCGTCGATGAAGGGGACGGCCAGAATATCGTCCAGGGCTTCCAGCGCCGGCACGCTTTCAATGTTGATGAACAGGTTGTTGCGCGCGTTGCGCTGCGCCAGATAGTCCTCCAGTTCGGCCTCCGCGCCCTGCCCGTCGATCATCGCCTGCAGTTTGGCGCCCTTCACCGGCCCGAAATGCACGGCGCCGCCCAGGACCCTGACCTGTTCCGGAGATTCGACGTAGGGCGCGATGATCCCGTGGGCGCCGCCGTCCAACACCATTTGCGCCAGGTAGGGATCGGGCTCGGGAATGCGCACCACCGGCGCCATGCCCAACGCCGCATAGGTCTGGCACATCCAGGAAACCATGCCGCGGTCGCGCGGCGTGTGCTCGGTATCGATGAAAACCATGTCGATGCCCAGCTGGCCTACCCGCCCCGCCCACTCGGGAGAGGGCGCGTAAATCGCCGTGCCGAAGACCAGTTCACCGTCGTGCAAGGCCTGCTTTAGCTGCTTTCCGTCCACTGGCGCTCCTGTCCTTCCTTTTCCGCCAACAGCCATGCAGCATAACCCTGGCCCGCAGCAGCGTCAATCAGGGCCC
>DAOUIB010000160.1:0-8449 GCA_034428275.1 Anaerolineae bacterium | reverse complement strand
AACTGGTCCTCTTCGACATCGACGGAACGCTGCTGGATGGCCACGGCATCGGCCGCGCCGCCACGAGTCGCGCCATGCTGGAACTCTTCGGCACCGACGGCAGCCTGGAGACGCACAACTTCGCCGGCAAGACTGACTGGGGCACGCTCTGCGAGATCCTGGATCGCGACGAGGCTGACGTCGGCCGGCAAATGCCCGCCTACGAGGCCAGCATCGAACGGCACATGCGTGACCTCGCGCCGGAGTTTGAGCTGCACCCCCTGCCAGGGGCAATGGAAACGGTCCAGGCCCTGCGCGACCGACAGGACTTCATCCTCGGAATCGTGACCGGCAATACCTCCGTCACCACGCCCATCAAGCTGGCTGGCGCCGGCTTTGACCCGGCCTGGTTTCCGGTGCGGGCCTGTGGCAGCGAGGCCGCCAGTCGCAACGATCTGCCGCCCCTGGCCCTGCAGCGCGCCCGCGCCCACAGCGGCCAGGCGATCGCGCCGCAGGACGTGACCGTGGTCGGCGACACGCCGGCGGACGTCGCCTGCGCGCGGGCCCTCGGCGGCCGCGCGGTGGCCGTGACGACCGGCTTCAGTACGCGCGAGGCCTTGCTGGCCGCCCGGCCGGACCATCTGCTGGATAACATTTCTGAATTGCTGCCCCTCTGCGGCGTGACTTAAGTCGACTGAGCGCCTGGGCTCAGGATTCCCCTTCCACCACGACGACCTGCAGGCGGCCCGGTCCATGCACGCCCAGCACCAGGTTTTTCTCAATGTCGGCGGTGCGGCTGGGGCCGGTAATGATGCAGAGATTGCTGCGAGTGCCCAGGTCGGCCAGGTCGTTGCCGCGTTGCTGCGCCACCCAGGCCTCCAGACTCGGCAGGAGCTGTTCCTGACGCAACAACACAATGTGCTGCGGTGGCAACAGGGTCGCCAGGCGGCCCATGCCGGGCGCCGTGCTGACCACCAGCGAGCCCGTGGCCGCGATGGCCGCGTCCGCGCCGCTGATGCCGGCCTCCGCCGCCTCGCAGGCTTCCCGGTTGTCAGGCGTCGCCTGCAGCGTTTCGACGCCGGCCTCCGCGAGGGCCAGGGCCAGCCCGTGCAGCGGAATGTGCGGCCAGTCCCAGGTCAGGGCGCGGCGCGCTCCGCTTTCCGCCAGCAGGGACTGAACCACGTCCAGGGCGGCTTCCTCGTCCGCAACCACGTAGACTTCGCCCTGCAGCCTTTCCAGTTCCGTCCTGAAACGGGCCAGCAAGCCCTCTACTGACTCATCGTCGAGAACCGAGACCGGCTGGTACTCTTCCGGCGGCGGCGGCGCGTCCGGCAGCCCGTCGCGCGCCTCGCGCAGACGCGAAAGGATTTGCGCGCGGGCCTCGCTCATAGGTCCCCGTCCTGACCCGACTGCCCGTCGCGTTCGCGGCGCCACCAGTCGTGAAAGGATTCCTGCGGGAATGGCGGAAAATCACGGTGCTCGGTCCAGGCGCCCAGCGGGCCCGGCAGGCTGCGCAGTTTCCCTTCCTCTCCGGAGAAAGCCCCGCTCAGCGCGGCGCTGACCTTGCGCCCGGTCTCATAGAGCAGCGGATGGCTGAAGCTCCAGCTCCAGGCCTGCATGCCCAGGCGCCACAGGGGGCTCTGCTCCTCTTGCAGGTCGTGGCGCAATCCCAGCAACATGTCCGGGATGTTGATGTCCACCGGGCAGGCCGCCTTGCAGGCCCCGCAGAGGCTGCTGGCGAAGGGCAGTGGCGTGGCGTTTTCCACGCCGGTGAGCAATGGCGTGATGACCGAGCCGATCGGCCCCGGGTAGACGGCGCCATAGGCGTGGCCGCCCACGTTCTGGTAGACGGGACAGGTGTTCAGGCATGCACCGCAACGGATGCAGGCCAGCGCCTCCGAATACTGCGTGCCGTAGATGTCGCTGCGACCGTTGTCCACCAGAATGACGTAGTAGTGCTGCGGGCCGTCGCCCTCTTCCGGCAGGGCCGGCCCGTTGTAAAGCGTGCTGTACACGGAAAGTTGTTGACCGGTCGCGCTGCGCGCCAGGGTCTGCACCAGAGTGGCGTAGTCCTCCCAGGTGGGGATGACCTTCTCGATGCCGACGATGGCGACGTGCACCGGCTGGAGCGCCGTGCCCAGCCGAGCGTTGCCCTCGTTGGTGGTGATCGCGACGGTGCCGGTCTCGGCGATGATGAAATTGCCGCCGGTGATGCCGAAGTCAGCCTCGAAGTACTGCCGTCGCAAATACTGGCGCGCGAAGCGGGTCATGACCTGGGGGTCAATGTCTTCTTCCATCGGCTCCATGCCCAGTTTCTCGACGAAGAGCTTGTGGATCCCTTCCTTTTTCATGTGCATGATCGGCGCGACAATGTGACTGGGACGGCTTTCATCCACCTGCACCACGAATTCGCCCAGGTCGGTCTCCAGCATGCGGACGCCCTGCTCCTCGAGGAAGGGCACCAGATGGAGTTCCTCGGTGACCATGCTCTTGCTCTTGACGCCGAAGCGGAGCCCGTGGCGCCGGCAGATTTCCAGCACGTGACCGTTGGCTTCATCGGCGTCCCGCGCCCAGAGCACCTGCCCGCCGCGCGCCGTGATCTGCGCTTCGGTCTGCTCGAGAAGTTCGGGCAATTGGGCCAGGCCGCGCAGGCGGGCGCCGCGTCCCTGTTGACGCAAGGCTTCCGCGCCGGTGGTGGCGGCCATGCTCTTGACGCGCGTCGCGTCGGCGAGGCGCGCGTTGTGGTCCAGCGCGGCCTTCAGTTGTTTGTCCTGCAGGGCGCGGCTGGCGGCCTCGGCAAAACGGTTGGCTTCAAGTACCACGGGCGGCCCTTTGCGTTTCCCCTTATCGGTTGGGATGCTAACCCGCCCTCCGTACATGCGCCAGTGGCAGGGTGTTACAATGGGGCAACTCATTCATTGAGGAAATGAGCGATGCGCTTCTCGCGAATCCGGCTGGAGAACTGGCGCAATTTCGGCGAAGTCGATGTGCCCGTGTCGACTCGCGTCTTCCTGGTCGGCGCCAACGCCAGTGGCAAGTCAAACTTTCTGGATGCCCTGCGTTTCCTGCGAGACATCGTAATCTCCGGAGGTGATTTCGAAAAGGCCATTAGTGACCGGGGTGGCGTATCGTCCATCCGGAGCCTGTCTGCACGGAAACCCGGTGACGTAGCGATCGAGGTTGAAATAAGTTCGGACGAATGCCGCATGTGGCGCTACCGCATCGCATTTGGTGAAGAAAGCCGGGATCAACCTGTACTGCGTGAAGAAAAGGTTTGGAATGCAGAGGATCAATTGATACTGAACAGACCTGACGACACCGACATGGCTGATACGGCGCGACTGGGCAGGACTCTGCTTGAGCACGTGAGTACAAATTTTGCATTCAGGGAAGTAGCCGAGTTTTTCAGGTCAATACATTTCATTCACACCGTTCCCCAACTGGTAAGAGAGCCGGAAAGAACTGCCGCCGGATATCTGAATGATCCCTACGGCAGTGATTTTCTCGATCAGATTGTGAAAACCCATGCAAGCACAAGAAAGGCAAGACTGGACAGGATTCAGAAAGCCTTACGCATGGTTGTGCCACAGTTGTCCAATGTCATTCTATGGCAGGACAAGATTGGCAGACCCCATTTGCGCGCGAAATACATTCATTGGCGTCCTCAGGGAAGTTGGCAAACTGAGCGAGAATTCTCTGATGGCACGTTGCGGCTGATTGGATTGCTTTGGGCACTGCAGGATGGCCCAGGTCCCTTCCTGCTTGAAGAACCTGAGATTTCACTTCATCAAGGTGTTGTTCAGGTATTGCCTCAGCTCATGTTCGCCGTTCAGCGTTCTCATCAAGGAAAGCCCTTGCGCCAAACAGTAATCAGTACACACAGCGCCCAACTTTTGGAGGACGAGGGCATTGGAGCACATGAAACTTTGTTGTTGCGACCTGAAGCTGATGGGACCGATGTTCTACTGTGCGCAATGAGTGAAGTCATCATCAAGGAACTTGAAGCCGGCTTGTCAATGGCTGATATAGCCATTGCTCGTACCCAACCAGCCAACCTCTTCAGCATGCCTTTTTTTTAGTGACAGCGGCATGCCGGACTCAGATTTCCCTCTGCGTGTCGTAGTGGAAGGCACAATTGATGCCGCGGTTGTCATCAAACTGCTGGATTTTACAGGTTTTGGTCACTACGACATTAAGGTGTCAGGTGGCAAATCCGGAATCCTGGACAAGCTTGGTGGATACAATCAGTCTGCCCGATATGGTTATCACTGGCTCGTGGTCCTGGACCTTGATCAATCAGCAGAATGTGTTCCCGAATACTTGTGTCAAATCCTTCCCTATCGTTCTGGCAAAATGAATTTGCGACTGGCCGTTCATGCCATTGAATCGTGGCTCATGGCGGACCACGTACGGATGGAGAGATTTACCGGAATTAGGTCAGCGTCCTTTCCGCATTCTCCTGACGAGGAAAGAGATCCCAAACAATCGCTCATCAAACTGGTCGCCACAAAGTGCCGCAAAAGACAACTAAAGGCAGATTTACTTCCTGTGCCGGGTAGCGGGCGCCGTGCAGGACCGAACTACGCATTCCTCCTCCGACAATTCGCGCTTGAACACTGGCGGCCCGAAGTCGCCGCCCGACGCTCCGACAGCCTGGCCCGTTGTATTCGCGCTTTGGAAGAACTGAGGCGCCAGTCAGCCCGGTAAACGCAGCGCCCGTCAGCGGCGGCCGACGACGCGCCCCAGCCACACCAGCACCACCGCGCCTACGACGCCGACGGCGATGTTCTCAATCAAATTGTCGCCGACGTTGACGCCCACGACGCTGAGTAACAGGTTGCCGACAATGCCGCCTCCAAGCCCCAGCAGCACGTTGGCGACCGGGCCGTAGCCTCCGCCGCTCATGATTTGCCCGGCCAGGTAACCGGCCAGCGCCGACGGCAGCAGCGCGATGACCAGCCCGATGGTCAGGCCCAGCACTGCCACGAGGGCCTGAATGCCCAGCAAAATCAACACCAGCAGTACGATGAGTGCAATTACGCTCATGGTCCGCTTCCCCGTTTCCCCGCAATTTCCAGAGATTCTACGATGAAAGGCTTCAAAGGTGGCAAAGTCTGCCGCTGAAGCCGCCCTCAGGCAAGGGCGGCCACCAGCATTTCCAGCGCGAGGCCGGGCCGCAGGTTGCCGGTCTTCATGGCAAGGTCGTTCTTCTGCAACTCGCGATGGATGGCCTCCAGGTCCGCCAATGCGAAAAGCCGCGCCTGCTGCTGCAGCTTGTTCAGGTAACGGCCGGGCCGTAAGCCCAGCGACTGCGCCAGCCCCTGCGCCGAACCCTGCAACAGCAGGTGTTCGCGCGTCAGCAACAGACGGCGGAAATGGGTCACGACGGTGGCGAAGAGGATCAGGCCATCGCTGCTGCTGTCCTCGGCCAGCATCTGTTGCAACAACTCCTGCGCCCGCGCCGCGCTCCGCCCGGCGAGGGCGTCGGTCAGGTCGAAGGTGCGCGCCTCGGCGACCCAGGGCGTCAGCAGCGCCACGTCCTCCTCGTCGATTGCGCGTTCGCCGTCGACGTAACTGGCGAGTTTGAGCAGTTCGTTGTCTACCCGGCGCAGGTCCCCGCGGGTGACCTCCGCCAGCGCCATGGCCGCCGCCCGGCCGATTTCCGCGTCATGGCGCTCCCGCGCCCGGCGTAGAATCCAGCCGCCGATGTCCTGGGGCAGCCGGAAGGCGCGTGTGTAGCCCCCGGAATCGTCCCGCGCCAGTTGCACGAAACGATTGCGCCGGGGCCGGCCGCGACCTGGCGGTTCCAGGTCACGGTGTTCGACCAGCACGAGACGCGCGGAGGGTGGCAGCCCGGTCAGGCCTTCGTAGAGCGCGTCGGCCTCGCGTTTGCCGGCTGCGCCCGCGCCCCTGCGGCCCAGCCAGGATAGCAGGCCGCGCACGATCACCAGGCGCTGACCGGCCAGAAAGGGGCTGGTGCTCGCCAGGTTCAGGATCTCGGCCACGCGCACGGACGCGCCGTCCAGCTCGGTGATGTTCAGGTCGCCGGTTTCTTTGGGCATCCGGGCGCGCAGCTTTTGCAACTCCTCATCGAGCAGCAATTCCTGCGTCCCGTGAAACACGTAAAAGGAAGGGGGCATGCCACGCCACATGGTTATCCGGAATGCCCAGTTTGACGGAAAGCCGCAGACCTGACAAGCGACGCGCGGGCTGCTAAACTGGAAGCGGTCGCAATTGTGTAACAGGAACGATCCCGATGCGCAGAATCATCTTCCTGATGTTGTGCCTTTTGCTAGTTGCCGCCTGCCGCCAGGAGAGTGCGCCGGCCGCAGAGGCGGACCTGACGATCAACCTCAGGGTCCTGCCGACCGACGCCCGCGTTGGCGAGGCCGAATTTCTCATCGACATCACAGACGCCGACGGCAGGGCCGTGAGCCCTGAAAAGGTGGACGTGCGCGGCGACATGGACCACGCCGGCATGCAGCCGGTCCTGCGCGACGACGTGCAGGGTTCAAACGGCAAGTATCGCGTGGCATTCGAATGGACGATGGCCGGCGACTGGACCGTGACCGTCAAGCTCACCTTCGCCGATGACAGCGTGCTGGAAGAGACCTTTGACGTAAGCGTCGCAATGGCCGTGGAAGAAGCCACTCCGACTCCGGAACCTGAAGACGGGGATGGTCCGACTCCCATCCCCACGCTGCGCGGCATGGGTGGCATCAGTCGCGGCGGCGCGGCCGCCGAGACGCCTTTCGGCGCCTGGCAGGGCACGCCCGACCGCACGCAACAGGCGCAGACCCAGGAAGCGGAGGACGCGGATCCGACGGCCATCCCCACGCTGCGCGGCATGGGCGGCATCAGTCGTGGCGGCGCGGCCGCCGAAACGCCCTTTGGCGCCTGGCAGGAACGCTCCGACGAAGACGAATCAGATTCAGGGGAAGAGGACGGCTAACCCCGCCAGATGCCATGAACGGCCAGCGGCAGTGAGCAACCTGTATCGTCCCGCCAACGCGGCGGACGTCCTGCAATGGCCGTATATTGGACGCTTTCTGCGCTGGCGACGAGGTCGTCTGGTGTTGCAGGGAGCGCTGCTGCTGGCGGCAGTCCTGCTGGTCGTCGACGGCCTGACCGGCCCGCAATCCGCCGCGCGAAACCTGGCCACGGTCGCGCCCTGGGTGCATTACCGCGGTCTGGTCGTGCTGATACTTCTGCTGGCCGGCAACCTGTTCTGCATGGCCTGCCCTTTCGCCCTGCCGCGTACACTGGGCAAACGCTTCAGCCGCGGCCGCAATTTCCCGCGCGTTCTGCGCAACAAGTGGCTGGCCATCGCCAGCCTCTTCACGCTCTTTCTGCTTTACGAATGGCTGGACCTTTGGGCCAGCCCCTGGCTGACGGCCTGGCTCATCATCGCCTACTTCCTCGCCTCCTTCCTGCTGGAGGCGGCCTTTCGCGAATCGGTCTTCTGCAAGTACGTCTGCCCGCTGGGCAGCTTCAACTTCGTCCATGCCACCAGCGCGCCGACGCAGATCGCGGTGAAGGACGCGGAGATCTGCCGTCACTGCGTCGGCCATGAGTGCGTCAACGGCAGTTACGCCGCGACGCCCATGGTCCGGCTTGACGACATCCCCGGTGGCGGCCAGATCGAGGTTCGCCACGGGCCGCGTGGCACGCCGGGTTGCGGCACCTCGCTCTTCGCGCCGCAGATCCGCAGCAACCTTGATTGCACGCTCTGCCTGGACTGCGTGCGCGCCTGCCCGCACGACAACATCGGCCTGATGGCGCGCAGGCCCGGACGCGAATTGCTGCAGCCGGGCGCCTGGCCGCAGCGATTTGACGTCTCGCTGCTGGTCATCCTGCTGGCGGCGATGGGTTTGACCAACGCCTTCGGTATGGTGTCGCCGGTCTACGCCCTCCAGCAGACCCTGGCAGAGGCCCTGAACCTGCGCAGCGAGTTGATCGTGCTGCTGCTCGTCTTCGGCATAACCAGCCTGCTGATACCCGCGCTGCTCACCCTGCTGGCGGCGCAGCTGGGACGCCTGCTCAGCGGCTCGCGGCGCAAGCACAATCTGCGCAGCACCGTGGCCGCCTTTGCGCCGGCCTTTGTGCCGGTCGGCCTGGGAGTGTGGATCGCGCACTACAGCTTTCATCTGCTTGTCGCGCCCTTCAGCTTCATCCCGGTGTTGCAGGAGTTCCTCGGTCAGGATGGCGACTGGGCGCGTTTCGGCTCAAGCCTCGACGAGACCCTGATCGGCCTGGTACAACTCGTCGCCATCGCCGGCGGCCTGGTCTGGAGCCTGCTGATCGCGCAGCGGGCGGCCACGCGCATGTACCGCCGCGACGCTGTGCCAGGTATGCTTCCCTGGGCGCTGCTGTTGCTGGCCATCGCCTTCATCGCCATCTGGATATTCAGCCAGCCTATGGAAATGCGCGGTTCCATTTTGTTCTCCTGACCTACCTTGCCGGCACGCCT
>DAOUIB010000159.1:0-8317 GCA_034428275.1 Anaerolineae bacterium | reverse complement strand
GCTGGGCAAGGAACGGGGTTACAGCGAAGCGCGACGCGCCTTCAGGTTTTACCGACTCCTGTGGACCCTGTTGCGCGCCAGGCGCCACGACGCCTGCTTCGCGCACATGCAGCCCCTGTTTGCCGCGATGGCCGCGCCGCTGCTGCTTCTGCACGGCGTTCCCCTGACGCTTTGGTACGCCCATCGGGCGGTCACACTGAGGCTGCGCCTCGCCGAAATGGCGGCCACGAGGGTCGTGTCCCCTTCGCGCGAGAGCTTTCGACTGCGCGGCGACAAATTGCGCATCACAGGTCACGGCATCGACGTCGATCGTTTCACGCCATCAGAACCGGCGCCGGGCCCCTTCACTATTCTTTGTCTCGGTCGAATTGCGCCGGTCAAACGACTGGAGACTCTCCTCTCGGCGGCGAAACTGATGGCGGATCAGGGAGCACAATTCAGACTGCGTTTGCTGGGCGCGGTGTACCCGCAAGACCGACAGTATGCCGATGAGCTTCAGGGCCAGGCCGAGAGGAGCGGATTGAAAGAAAGCGTCGAGTTTGCTGACGCCGTGCCCCACGAACGGGTGCCCGCCGAACTGCGGCGGGCGCACACGATGGTCAACCTGAGCGCGACCGGCAGCGTCGACAAGGCCGTGCTGGAGGCCATGGCCTGCGGCATCCCGGTCGTGAGCGCCAACGAGGCCTTCCTCGAGATGCTTTCGCCATGGGCCGGGCAATTGCTGACGCCCCCCGACGATCCGCAAGCCCTGGCGCAGCGCCTTCAGGGATTGATGGCCATGAAATCGGACGCACGGGTAGCGCTGGGCGGGGAGTTGCGGGCGCTGGTTGAGCGCGATCACAGTATGGAACGCCTGGTAGAGAATTTGCTCGCAGTCTTGCGCAGCGGAGAGCCGGTGGCATGAGGCTGCTATACATCGCCAATGCCCGCATTCCCACCGAAAAGGCGCATGGACTGCAAATCATGCAGAACTGCGAGGCCCTGGCCAGGGCCGGCGCCAAGGTCACACTTTGGATTCCCCGTCGCGTCAACAGCCGGGAATTGCGCGCCGTTGCGGACCCCTGGGCCCACTATGGTGTGCAGCCCTGCTTCTCCCTGCAACGATTGCCGTGCCTTGATTTGCAATGGCTGGTTGGCGAAGAAATCGCCGCGCTGCGCCGCGGCGCCTTTCTGCTGCAGGTGATCAGCTGGATACTCGTGCTGACGGTCACGCTGCTGTCAGGCAGAAGGCCGGATGTCTATTTCACGCGCGACCTGCCGGTGGCGGGCCTGCTGGTGCTGTTGCGGCGGGGCCGGCGCCTGGCCTACGAGCCGCATCGTATTTCCGGCTCCGGCGCCGGACGCTGGTTGCAGGCCAGGGTCATGCAACGTGCCGCTGCGCTGTTTCCGGTGACCGCCGCCATGGCGCGTCAGGCCGGAGAACTGGGCGCTACCCGCGAGCAACTTTGTGTGGTGCATGACGGCATTCGCGTCGAACGCTTCATGGATCTGCCTTCAAGGGAGGAGGCCAGGCGAGAGCTTGGCTGGAGCGGAGACCGCTTTGTGGTCGGCTACGTCGGTCGATTGCAGACCATGGCGATGGACAAGGGGGTGGGCAGCCTGACGAAGGCTGTTGCGCCGGTGGAAAACATGGCAATTGCCCTGGTTGGTGGGCCGGAGGAAGGTATCCGGGAATTGCGCAACCTGTGGCATGACTGCGGAAGAACAGACGACGACTTTCTGGTAGCCGGGCAGGTGAACCCGGAAGCCGTGCCTCTTTACCTGGCGGCTTTCGACGTCTGCGCCATGCCCTTTCCCTGGACGGAGCACTTCGCCTGGTATGCATCTCCGGTCAAGCTATTCGAATACATGAGCAGCGGGCGCCCGCTCGTGGCCACAGATTTGCCGGCAGTGGCCGAGGTCGTGCGGCACGAGGAGCATGCCCTGCTGGTGCCGCCCGATGACGTCCCGGCCCTGCGGGAAGCACTGCAGCGTTTGCAGGGGGATGCGGCCTTGCGGCAGCGCCTGGCGCGCAACGCCCGCGAGGAAGTCATGGGGCGCTACACCTGGGCGCATCGGGCGCGCCGCATACTGGAACACCTTGAACGCCGAACAGGTGTCCATGGTCAGCCCTGAAGTGTTGGAAGCAAGGCAGCCGACCATCTGAAATTGGCCCGTGCCAAGCGGCCCCTGCGGGCGTATGATGCGGGCTGCGACAGCATCGGCCAAAAAGCCACCGGTCTACGACAGGTCATGACCATTCACATTCCCGAAACCAACCTGCCCAGGGCGCTGGCTGCCAGCCGGATGCGC
Organism: Anaerolineae bacterium; assembly: GCA_034428275.1. GTDB lineage: Bacteria > Chloroflexota > Anaerolineae > Aggregatilineales > Phototrophicaceae > JAGWBD01. Next base: position 6,025 of record DAOUIB010000159.1, on the reverse strand, counting down.
GGCATTTTCATGCTGCTGGACGGCTATCGCTGGACCTACGCCGCCGCGGTCACCAGTCTGGTTCTCTCCACCATGGCGCAGACGACCATCTGGCTGCTGCTGGCCTGGTTTGCGGACAGCCTGCTGGCCAGCATCGGCGTTGCCGGCGCCGCTCCGGTGGCAACGGGCGACCTGTTGACTCTGGCGGGCGTCTTTCTGCTGCTGGCCGCGTTTCAGGCGGGCTTTTCCTTCAACAGCGGTCGGATGGCGGCCCGCGCCGCGGAAGGCGTGGCCCTGCGTTTGCGGGTTGCGCTCTTTGATCACATCCAGTGGATGTCTTTCCGCGCCCTGGACAAGCAGCAAACCGGCGATCTGCTGCAACGCTCCACTTCGGACGTGGACGCCATTCGCCGTTTCTTCTCGGACCAGGCGCTGGAAGTCGGTCGCATCCTGTCGCTCTTCGTCGTCAACCTTGCGGCGATTATGGTCATCCATGTTCCGCTGGCGCTGATCTCGGTGGCGTCAGTGCCCTTGACCGTGATCATTTCCGGATTTTTCTTCAAGCGCCTGGAGAAAGTCTACCGCCAGTATCAGGAGCAGGAAGCGGTCCTTTCGACCACGATGCAGGAGAGCCTGACGGCCGTGCGGGTCGTCAGGGCCTTTGCCCGCCAGGACCACGAGACCGAAAAGTTCGAAAAGGAAAACCTGCAGCGCTTCCGCCTCGGCCGCCGCATGTTGACGATGTACTCCCTGTTCTGGCCCTGCTCGGACATCGCGGGCGGTCTGCAGCACATTGTCGGTCTGGTGGTCGGCGGTCTCTTCGTGCTGGAGGGCGAAATCAGCGTAGGGGTCTACGTCGCCTTTGCGGGCATGTTGCATCAGGTCATCTGGCCCATACGCGAACTTGGACGCCTGATCATCCACTTCTCAACCGGCGTCGTTTCCGCCCGCCGGGTGCTCGAGGTGGTAGGCGAAGAACGCGAGGCGCAGGACGAAGGCGCAGGCCCCGACCGCGAGTTGCGCGGCGATCTGGAATTCCGCGACGTGGAAATGCGCTATGACGAGGGCGAGGCGGCGCTGAAGGACATCAGTTTTCGCTGCGAGGCCGGCCAGACCGTCGCCTTGCTGGGCGCCACCGGCTCCGGCAAGACCACGCTGGTGAACCTGTTGCCCCGTTTCTATGACTACACCGGCGGCAGTATTCTGCTGGATGGCGTGGAATTGAACGAATACTCTCGTGGCTGGCTGCGGGAACAAATCGGAATCATCGAACAGGAGCCCTTCCTCTTTTCGCGCAGCATCCGCGAGAACATCACCATTGGCGTTTCACGCGACGTCACGGACGAGGAAGTCTTCGCGGCAGCGCGCGCCGCCGCGGTGCATGACGTCATTCTGACCTTTCCGAAGGGCTACGACACCGTGGTCGGCGAACGCGGCGTGACGCTTTCCGGCGGTCAGAAACAGCGTCTGGCGCTGGCGCGCACCCTGCTGCGCGATCCGGCGATTCTGCTGCTGGACGACACGACCTCTTCGGTGGACATCGAGACCGAAGCCGAAATTCGCGCGGCCCTGAACGTCCTTATGGAAGGCCGCACGACCTTCATCATCGCCCATCGCATCCAGAGTCTGATGCGGGCCGACCTGATTCTCGTGCTGGGGCAGGGGCGTATCGTACAACGCGGCAATCATGAGCAGTTGCTGGGCCAGCCGGGCATCTACCGTCAGGTCTATGAAGTGCAGGAGCGCATCGACGAGGAGCTGGCACGGGAAGTGAGCCATGCCTGATCCGACGTGGTTTGAAGAGGAGGAATTCGGCGACGTTCTTGACGGGCGCACGTTGCGACGCATCCTGGGGCTGGTGCGGCCGCACTGGCGCCACGTGGCCGGCTTCATCCTGGCGATAACCATCATCTCCGTCCTCGAGTCCTGGTTCACCTACCAGGGCAAGCGCATTGTCGATGAGGTCATCGTGCCGCAGGACACCAGCGCCCTGCGGGAAATCCTGATCAATTACCTGATTATCGTCTTCGGCTTCGCGCTGGGCGTCTTCACCTTCATCTATCTGACGGGCCTGCTCGGCCAGCGCATACAGTACGAGTTGCGGCAGCGGTTGTTCCACCATCTGCAGACCCTGTCGCTGGCCTATTTTGATCGCACGCCCGTTGGCTGGATCATGTCGCGTCTGACCTCCGACACCGAGCGCATTGCCGAACTGGTCACCTGGGGCCTGCTGGACACGACCTGGGCGGTGACCAACATGCTGGCCGCCGCCTCCTTCATGATGATCATCAACTGGCGGCTGGCGCTGGTGGTGCTGGCTGTCATGCCCGTACTGATCGTCGTGGCGCTCTGGTTTCGGCAGAAGATTGTGTTGCAGTTCCGTCTGTCGCGGCGCATCAACTCCATCATCACGGGCGCGCTTAACGAGAACATCACGGGCGTGCGGGTGGTCAAGGCCCTGACGCGCGAGCGGGCCAACCTGCGGGAGTTTCGCGTCCACACCGATGACATGTACCGGGCTTCCTACCGCGCCCACTGGCTGGCGGCGCTGTTTCTGCCGCTGGTGCAGTTGATCAGCGCCCTGGCCCTGTCGCTGATCGTCCTGCGCGGCGGTCAGCTGGCGCTGGAAGGCGCGTTGACCATTGGCAGCATCCAGGCCTTCATTTCCTACCTGATCATCATGCTGTGGCCGATTCAGGACCTGGCGCGGGTCTTCGCCAGTCTGCAGCAGGCCGTGGCCTCGGCCGAGCGCACTTTTTCGCTGATCGATACGCAGCCGGACCTGGAAAACCGGCCGGGCGCGTATGATCCGGGCACGCTGAAGGGGGACATCGTATTTGACGACGTCGACTTCCAGTACGAGCCCGAAAAGCCCGTTTTGCGAGGCTTTTCGTTGACCGTGCGCCAGGGCGAGACGATCGCCATCGTGGGGCCAACCGGCGCCGGCAAGACTTCCATCGTCAATCTCGTGTGCCGCTTCTATGAGCCGGGCGGGGGAGCGATCCGCATCAATGGCGTGGATTACACCCGCTTCACCATGCAGGCCATTCAGTCCCGCATCGGCATGGTGCTGCAGACGCCGCAGCTTTTCTCCGGCACGATCATGGAAAACATTCGCTACGGCAAACTGGGCGCCAGCGACGACGAGGTGTATGAGGCCGCGCGCCTTGCCGGCGCCGATGACTTCGTGCAGCGCCTGGAAAAGGGCTATGAGTCGGGCGTGGGGGAGGGCGGCGTGCTGCTCTCCACCGGGCAGAAGCAGCTCATCAGTCTGGCGCGGGCGATCCTGTCGCAGCCGGACATCTTCATCATGGACGAGGCCACCAGTTCGGTGGATACGCTGACCGAGGCGCTTATCCAGCGTGGCATGGAAGCCCTGATGAAGCGCTCGACCACCTTCGTCATCGCGCATCGCCTCTCCACCATTCGAAGGGCGGACCGCATTCTGGTGTTGCAGGATGGCCGCATCGAGGAACTGGGGACGCACCGCGAGTTGCTGCGGCAGCGCGGGCATTACTATCGACTCTATACGCGGCAGTTTCGCGAACAGGCCGATCGTGTCTGGGATTCCTGGAATGGCGCCACGACGGAGCCGGCAATGGCGGAGTAAGCGCTCTCGCTTGACAGGACGCAAAGCGCCCTTCACAATCACTTTTCTGTGAATCAGGGAAGGGAGCGCCGCGATGGAAGCGTTGGTACTGGAACGCAAGGATGAACTGAACCTGCGCGACATTGCGCTGGAAGAAACACTCGGCCCGCAAGACCTGCGAATCGCCATTCGCACGGTCGGCGTCTGCGGCAGCGACGTGCATTACTACACCCACGGAGGTATCGGCCCCTTCATCGTGCGCAGCCCGATGGTTTTGGGGCACGAAGCTTCGGGCATTGTCATCGAGACCGGCGCCGAAGTCGGGCACCTGAAAGTCGGCGACCGCGTCTGTATGGAGCCTGGCGTACCGGACCCGAACAGCCGCGAAACCCGCCTGGGCATGTACAATCTTGACCCGGGCGTGCGTTTTTGGGCCACCCCGCCGGACCACGGCGTGCTGCGCCCATCTGTGGTCCATCCGGCGGCCTTCACCTTCAAACTGCCCGACAACGTCAGCTTTGCCGAGGGCGCCATGATCGAACCCCTCGCGGTTGGCATGAACGCCGTCACGAAGGCGGGCGTCAAACCGGGTGACGTGGCCGTGGTCAGCGGCGCAGGACCGATCGGCATGCTGACGGCGCTGGCGGCGCTGGCCGGCGGCTGCAGCCATGTTTTCATCACGGACGTCATTCAGCAGAAACTTGACCTGGCGGCCAGCCTGGGGCCCATCACTCCGGTTAACGTGCGCGAACAGGACATGGCGGAGGAGGTCGCCGGTCTCACCGGCGGCGCAGGCGCGGACATCGTCTTTGAGGCCAGCGGTAACCCACTGGCGGCGGCGGCCGTGTTCGAACCGCTGGCGCCGGGCGGCACCGTCGTGTACATCGGTTGTCCGGTGGAACCCGTGGCGCTGGAGATTGTGGCGGCCCAGGCGAAGGAAGCGCGTATCCTGACGATCTTTCGCTACGCCCACATCTTCCCGCGCGCGCTGGGGCTGATCAGCAGCGGCGCGATCGACGTCAAGCCCCTGATCACGGACGATTTCACCTTTGCCGACAGCGTGGCCGCCTTCGATTACGCCGTCCACATGCCGCCGGCGTCGGTGAAAGTGCAGATCAACCTGCCAGTCTGAAGCGCACTAGCCGTCCAGGCGGACCTCGCGTCCGCTACCCTGGCTTCTGTAAATCCCGTCCAGAATCGTCAGCACCTGCAAGGACTGTTCGGCCGGAACGGGCGAGGGCGCGCCTTCGGCCACGGCGCGCGCGAATTCCACACATTCCAGCGCGTGGGGCTCCATGCTGTCCTGCGTCCGCCGGAGCGCGACGTTGTAATGTTGCTGCGTCTCGTAGTTGGTGGAGTAAATCTCGCATTTCGGCCAGTGGCTGCCGCCGCGCGTGCCATAGAGCCACATTTGCATGTCCTCGCCGATGACGTCGTGATGCAGCAGCCAACTGACCTCGAGCACCAGCGTGGCGCCGCCGTCGAAGCGCACCAGGGCCAGCGCCAGTTCCTCCACGTCCATCGCCGACGGGATGGCTGTGCCCGTCCACGCGCTGAAAGCGCCGGGGATGCCGGCCAGTTCGCTGCGCGCCACGCCGCTGACGGCCACCGGCTGCGGATTGCCCATCATCCACAGCGTGAGATCGAGAATGTGCACGCCGATGTCGATGGTGGCGCCGCCGCCGCTGTGCTGCTTCATCACAAAACCGGGGCCCGGAATGAGGCCGGCCCGGCGCAACATCCAGCCGCGCGCGTGATAGATCTCGCCCAGCGCGCCGCGATCGATTTCCGCCTTCAGCGCCCGGGCCGTGCCGGTGAAGCGGAAGTGCTGGGCGGTCATCAGCAGCTTGCCCGACGCATCGCGGGCTGCGATCATGTCGCGAATCTCGCCGGGCGTGGGCGCCAGCGGCTTCTCGCAGATGACGTGTTTGCCGGCCTGCAGGGCGGCAATGCCGAGCGGCGCGTGGTAGCGATTGGGTGTGCAAACGTCGATGATGTCGATGTCCGGGTCACTGAAGAGGGCGGCCGGGTCTGTTTCCAGGCGCGAGACGCCGTTGGCCTCACCCCAGGCCTGCAGGGCGGCCTCGCTGATGTCGCTGCCGGCCACCACCTCTGCGTGCTCCGAAGCGGCCCAGCCGGGCATGTGGGAGCGGGCGATGCCGCCGACGCCGATAACGCCAACCTTAAGGGTCATGTGAAGTCCTGTTACCGGTCGAGACGCACTTCGGCGCCGCTGGCCTGACTGCGGTAGATGCCGTCGAGAATCGTCAGCACCTGCAACGATTGCTCGGCGGGCACGGGAGAAGGCGCGCCGTCGGCCACGGCGCGCGCGAATTCGACGCATTCCAGGGCGTGCGGTTCCATGAGGTCGCGGGTCCTCTTGAGCGCGGTGTTGTAGTGCTGCTGGCTTTCGTAGTTGGTCGAGTAAATCTCGCATTTGGGCCAGTGGGAGCCGCC
>DAOUIB010000158.1:0-5748 GCA_034428275.1 Anaerolineae bacterium | reverse complement strand
GGGGCAGGACGCTGCCCGTGGCTATGCCATTCTGCTGAGCAACGACCGTGGTTACTGGACTACAACCCGTTCACACACTGTGGACGCCGCCTTTCGGCTGCACGAAAACAGCTTGATACGTGGCGTGCGCCACTGGGATGCCAATGCCTCGGCCGGAACGCGACGGGGACGGGAAGCGCCGATACGTTTGCGCGGCAAATATCGCAACTGCTGGTGTGACTATTCGCGAGTCATGGAGGGTGTCGGCGGTCAGTTTCGCTACTTGCTGCACGAAGTCCGCAGCGGTTGACCAGGGATGGGAGGCAACATGAGCGAGCGGCCCAACATCGTCATCATCATGAGCGACCAGCAGCGCGCCGACGTCTCCGCGCGCGAGGGCTTTGATCTGGACACCACACCCTTCCTCGACAATCTGGCGACGAAGGGCGTCTGGTTCGACCGCGCCTACACCTCCATGCCCGCCTGTCTGCCGGCCCGCGTCAGCATGTTGACCGGGCGTTACCCCGGCGCCACGCGCGCCCGCACGAACCACAACGAGGAGGACGCCACCTGCGAACGCGACCTTTACCAGTTGATGCGCGAAGCCGGCTACCGCACGGCGCTCTGCGGCAAGAACCACAGCCACGTCGGCCCCGACGACGTGGACCACTACTTCCCGCTCGGGCATCACGGCGGCTTCGGCCCGGAGCGCAGTTCGGCGGAAGTGGCCTTCGACGACTACCTCGCCGGCCTGCGTCACCGCGCCGACTTCAACCCCGCGCCCGGCGGCGTCGAGGTCCAGTGCCCCTATCGCGCCGTCAGCAGCGCCATCGACTTCGTCGACAGCGTCGCTGACGACCCCTTCATCCTCTGGCTCTCCTTCCCGGAGCCGCACAACCCCTACCAGGCGCCGGAACCTTACTTCTCGCTCTTCCCGCCCGACACGCTGCCGCCCACGCTCTCCGACGTCTCCGCGCTGGAAGGCAAAAGCTTCAAGTACCGCTGGCTGCGGCAGATCGGCGAGACCGCCTTCCCCGACTATGCCGAACAGCTGCCGCAGGCGCGCAGCAACTACTTCGCCATCCTGCGCCTGATCGACGACCAGGTGCGCCGCTTCGTCGAGCATCTGGACGGGCGCGGCCTGCGGGAAAACACCATCCTCCTCTTCCTCTCCGACCACGGCGACTACGTCGGCGAGTACGGCCTGGTGCGCAAGGGCGCCGAACTGCCGGAGGTGCTGGTGCGCATCCCCTTCCAGGTCTGCGGGCCGGGCATCCAGGCCAGCGCGAAACCCCACGAGGCGCACGTCAGCATCGTCGACATCCTGCCCACCGTCTGCGAGGCGACCGGCATCCCGGTCCCTGACGGCGTGCAGGGCCGCAGTCTCTGGCCCCTGCTGACGGGCGACGACTGGCCGCGCGAGGAATTCGCCAGCGCCTACGCCGAACAGGGCTTCGGCGGCCTGCACTACACGGAAGATGACGACTTCGACCCGCAGCAGGACGGCTTCCACCCCGCCATCAGCTTCGACGAGCTCAACGGCTGGACGCAGAGCGGCAACATGCGCATGCTGCGCCGCGGCGACTGGAAGCTGCTCTTTGACATGCAGGGCCGCGGCCAGCTCTACAACCTGGCGCGAGACCCGGTCGAACTGAACGACCTCTACGACGACCCGGCCTGTGCCGCCATCCGCGGCGAGTTGCTGGCCGAACTGCTGGCCTGGACCCTGCGCGCCCAGGACCCCCTGCCGCATCCGCGCCGCCGCTACCGCTTCAAGTCCGACCCGCGCAATTACTGGTCGCCGTACAGGGAGCCATGACGGCGCCGGCCCTCCCCGCTCCCGTTTGACCTCATCGCAAGGCCGCGCTATGCTCTACTCAACATCGCAGCCTGACACCGGAGCAACCCGCCATGGCAGCCGAAACAACCGTACTCGACTCCCTCGACGTTCGACTGGCAAAAATTGAAGGGGCCCTGCCCTACCTCGCCACGAAGGAGGACATCAGCGACCTCCGCGGTGAGATGCTTCGTGAATTGCAGAGCGAGAACGGCGCCTTGCGCAGCGAAATGGGTGAAATGCGCAGCGAGCTGATCGACAGGATCGGCGCGCAGGGCGCTAACCTGCAAGGCCAGATCAGTACACAGGGCAGCGACCTGCAGGGCGAAATCGGCACGCTGCGCAGTGATTTACAAGGCGAAATCGGCGCGTTGCGCAGCGAAATGCAGAGTGATATCGGCTCACTGCGCAGCGAGTTGGTCGGCAAGATCGACGCGCAGGGCAACGATTTGCACGGCCAGATCAGCACACAGGGCAGTGACTTGCGGGGTGAGATCGGGTCTCTGCGTGCCGAAATGGGCGAATTGCGCAGTGAGTTGATCGACAAGATCGGCGTGCAGGGTGCTAACCTGCAAGGCCAGATCAGCACACAGGGCAGCGACCTGCAGGGCGAAATCGGCGCGTTGCGCAGCGAAATGCAGAGTGATATCGGCTCACTGCGCAGCGAGTTGGTCGGCAAGATCGACGCACAGGGCAGCGACCTGCAGGGCGAAATCGGTACGCTACGCGGTGAGATGGGCAAGATGAATGGCGAGATTAAAGAAATACGCGGCGAACTCAAGACCATGCGCTGGACAATTGTCTGGGCCGTGTCGCTCATGGGCGTTGCCATGGGCGTCCTGATGTTCGTATTGCGCTAGCCGGTCGGCGACCGCCCGCGCCGGTGACCCCCTTGCCGCGCAGTGGCCGATTCAGGCCCGGCCAGGAGGCATGAACCGGACATCGACGAGGCCGCGTCCGTTTGACCGCAGCGCAAGGTCGCAGTATGCTCAATTCAACGCCGCAACCAGACACCGGAGCCGGCAGCCATGGCAAGTCAATCACCAGCGTCCGAATCTCTTGAAGTAAGGATGGCCAGGCAGGAAGGCGCCCTGCCCTTTCTTGCCACGAAAGCGGACATCAGCGAACTGCGTGGCGAAATCAGGGCGCTGCACGCCGAAATGAAAATCACGCGCTGGTACATCGCACTTCTGGGGGTGGCGCTGAGCGTACTCATGTACGTGTTCAGAGGTATCGGATAGACGACTCATTGACCGGTCGTTATCCGCAGCGCGCATATTGCGCTGCGCGCTTTTCTCTTGTGTGGTAAGACAAGGGCCTGCGTGATTTCTCCAGGAGGGAGCACGATGGCCAGCATTCGCGTCGCGCCGGAGCAGGGCCTCGGCCGCATCAACCCCAACATCTACGGCCACTTCGCCGAGCACCTCGGCGCCTGCATCTACGAGGGCATTTGGGTCGGCGAAGACTCCAACATCCCCAACACCAGGGGCCTGCGCAACGACGTCATCGCCGCCCTGCGCAGCCTCGCGCCGCCGGTCATTCGCTGGCCCGGCGGCTGCTTCGCCGACGACTACCACTGGCGCGACGGCATCGGCCCGCGCGAAGACCGCCCGCGCCGCATCAACCTCTGGTGGGGCGAAGACATCGAGACCAACCACTTCGGCACGCACGAATTCATCGAGCTCTGCCGCCAGACCGGCGCGCAGCCCTACATCGTCGGCAACGTCGGCAGCGGCACGCCCGGCGAAATGCGCAACTGGATCGAATACTGCAACTTCGGCGGCGACAGTACGCTCGCCCGTGAACGGGCCGCCAACGGCGCGGCGGAGCCCTTCGACGTGCCTTACTGGGGCGTCGGCAACGAAAACTGGGGCTGCGGCGGCAACATGGACCCCGAAGACTACGCCGCCGCCTACCGCCGCTTCGCCACCTACCTGGGCGGCTTCGGCGGCCCCGAGCCTTTCCTCATCGCCTGCGGCCCGAGCGGCAACGACGTCGACTGGACGCTGCGCTTCTTCGAGAAGCTGGGGCGCATGCGGAAGCGACGGATCGACGCTTTCGCCCCTCACTATTACGCACGCGCGCGCGCCGCGACAGACGGCGACTCTGACGCCTGGTCCGCCCGGACCGGCTCGGCCACCGAGTACGATGAGGCCCAGTGGTATGCCCAGCTCCATCTGGGGCTGCAGATGGAGGCGCTGGTGCTGCAGCAGCGCGCCGCCATGGACAGCTTCGACCCGCAGCGCCGCATCGGCATGATCGTCGATGAGTGGGGCACCTGGCACCCGCCGACGCCGGGCCGCCATCCGCGCCACCTCTGGCAGCAGAACACCATGCGCGACGCCGTCGTCGCCGCGACCACCCTGGACATCTTCAACCGCCACGCGGACAAGGTCATCATGGCCAACATCGCCCAGACCGTCAACGTGCTGCAGGCCATGGTGCTCACCGCCGGCGACCGCATGCTGGTCACGCCCACCGGCCACGTTTACGCCATGTACCGCGCCCACCAGGGCGGTCAAAGCCTGCACACCCGCATCGAGAGCGAGGGCCTGGGTTACAACTTCAGGGGCGAGGGGCGGGAAATGCCGGCGCTGGCCGGTTCCGCCTCGCTGAAGGACGGGGAACTCACGCTCAGCGTCGTCAACTGCAGCGCCAGCGACGCGATTGAGGCGGAGATCAGTCTGGTGGATGCGTCAGCGCGGGAGGTGGCCCTGACCACGCTGGCCGGTTCCGGCATTCACGACCACAACCGCTTCGAGGCGCCCAACCTGGTGCGGCCGCGGACGCAGGCGCTGGACGTCAGCGGGGTGGCCTGGACGCAGAGCTTCGCGCCCGCTTCGGTCAACGTTCTGCGGATATTGCTATAGCTTGCCGGCGCTTACCAAAGCGTGTAGCCGCCGTCCACCACCAGGTCGTGCCCGGTGACGTAGGCCGAGGCCGCCGACGCCAGATAGAGGACCGCGCCCTGCAGGTCTTCGGGCGTGCCCACCCGCCCCATCGGCGTGTTGGAGACCCACTCGTCGCCCATCACCGGGATGGCTTCCTCCGTCATCGGCGAAACGGTGTGGCCCGGGCTGATGCAGTTGACGCGCACGCCGCGCGCCGCCCATTCCGCCGCGCAGGAGCGCGAGTACTGGATGACGCCGGCCTTGGCCGCGTTGTAGTGCGAATGCAGCTGCGGCCGGTTGACGATCTGCCCGGACATGGAGGCGATGTTGATGATCGAGCCCCTGCCGCGCGCCAGCATGGCGCGTCCCTCGGCGCGCGTGCTGAGGTAGATGCCCTTGAGGTCGATACCCACCACGTGGTCCCAGTCGTCTTCTTCCAGCTCCTCGGCGCGGGCGCGGGTGGCGACCCCGGCGCTGTTGACGGCCACGTCCAGCTGCCCCCAGGCGTCCAGCACCCGGTCGACCATGCGCTGCACCAGGTCGGCCTGGGTCACGTCCACCTCGATGGCCAGGGTCGCCGCGCCCTGCGCCGCCAGTTGCTTCGCCACGTCCTGCGCCATCTCCAGGTGGCGGTCCGCCAGCGCGACGTTGGCGCCGGCCTCCGCCAGCGCGGCGGCCAGGCAGGCGCCGATGCCGCTGCCGCCGCCGGTCACCAGGGCGCTCTGACCGACCAGGGAGAAACGCTCGCCAACAGCCATGATCACCCTCCCGCTCGTGTAAGACAAAGGCCCGACGCGCCCGTCAGGCCTCTGTGCCAGGGCCCGGACTCGAACCGGGGACACCCTCATTTTCAGTGAGGTACTCTACCAGCTGAGCTACCCTGGCGCCGCGCGCACTATAGCACAGCGACCGGGGGGCGACAAGAGAGGTCGTTTTGTTTCACGCGCCGGCCCGGTAAGATTGGCGCATCGCGTTCAGGAGGCAGGGACCATGAGCGAAGACGCCGCGGCCAGATTGCTCGACATCGCCGAACGCGTGCGA
>DAOUIB010000157.1:0-2827 GCA_034428275.1 Anaerolineae bacterium | reverse complement strand
ATGGCCCTCGACTACGTTATCGACCAGGACTGCGCGCCCAAGCAGGCGCTGACGACGGCCGGCATCCTGGAGCGGCTCAAGGCCCGCGAGCGCGCGTCAACCATCATCCGCCTCTACCGCCGCAGCGGCGACCAGCGTTCGCCGCGCGAGATGGGCTTCGAGATGTCGCGCTCGGCCGCCGACGGCAGCGAGGAGACTCAGATCGTCATCGTGCAGCACCTGCTGGACAGCGCCGCCGAGCTCGACCCGCTGGCCTCGCACTGCGAAGGCTGCCCCGCCAACCGGAGGGGCGCGCCCTTCGGCTGCATGGGCCGCATCGACTACCCCGTCTCGCCCAACGCCGAGGCCTTTCTGCTGGACCGTCTGCCGGACCCGCCGACAGCGCCCCTGGTCTGGCTGCTGCTGAAGCAGGGCATCCGCGACTTCAACTACGACGGCGGCACGGTGCGGCCGCTGCGCGCGGAGGACCGAAACATCTTCGTCGCTGAGTACGCGCTGCGCTGCGACCTGGGCGAACTGCCCGTCGATTCCGACCAGGTCTTCGAGATGACCTTCCTGACCGGCCACGTCCAGCCCAACCATGCGGCCATCCTGCTGCTTTTCTTCGACGCCCTGGCGCGCGAGCAACTGGAGGCCATGCAGATCACCGGGCTCGGCGCCCTGCCCCTGGAAGAGCGGGCGTCCTTCGAGTTTCTCGTTCCGCTGCGCGACGCGAAGGACGACGACTCGACCGCCGACGTGCGCGCCTTCCTGCACGCCCTCTACCTCGCCTGGCGCCTGGACGTCCCCCTGCTGCTGGATGTGTGACGCATTTGCAACCGGCTAGTGACAGCGGCCGCATGGTTTCGGATACACTTACGCTCAAATGCATGCCCTCACCGTTGAACAGGTTGCCAACCATGACCATGTACATCGCACTACTGCATGAACCACTTTCGCAAACCCGGGCGGACAAAATCAGGGAAGAGCTCAAGAGTCACGAGAGCCTGTACTCCTTTGGCGAGAAGGCCTGGATCCTGAAATCCAACATCAGTGACATCGAATACGCCAGGGAGGTGTTCAATCTGAGTGCAGAATATGAAGCGCCTGAGGTAGGCGCCGTATTCGAGTTGAACGGGTCCTATTCCGGCTACTACTACGAACCGCTCTGGGAATGGCTAAAAGAGGCCAGGCGCGAAAGTGGCTGACAACAACGGCCCCCTGCGCGATGAACAGTACAGAATCGCCAGGCTTGACGATGCCCATGCAAAGATCGCTGTCCTGGATTCGAAAATCTCCAACGTGGAGGGTCGCTTAACGCACATCGCGACAAAGGCCGACGTGGAGAAGGCCAAGACATGGATGTTGGTATCCATGTTTGGCGCGATCGTCTCAATCGGGACCCTGCTCGCCACTGCCAACTGAGTCCCAAAGTACGCCATCAAATGTAGCAACTCAAAAGCAGATTTCGCCCCAAGAACGTTTCGTTCCGAAACGGTTCGGCAGCCGGGAGGAAGACTGCCCTGGTTGAAGCGTTACGGGCCTACCCCAGCAGCTTCAACGCCTCGCGCACCATCTGGTTGGTGTAGCCCCACTCGTTGTCGTACCAGGTGAGCACCTTCACCAGGTCGCCGTCCACCACCTGCGTCAGCTCCAGGTCGACGATCGAGGCGCGCGCGTCGCCGATGATGTCCGCCGAGACGATCGGGTCCTCCGAAACGCCCAGGATACCCTCGTAGCGCGCGGTCGCGGCCTCCTCGCGGAAGATGTCGTTGACCTCGTCGACCGAGGTGTCGCGCGCCGCCAGGAAGACCACGTCGGCGATCGAGCCCACCGCCACCGGCACGCGCAGCGCCAGGCCGTCGAAGACGCCCTCGATGGCCGGCAGCGCCTTCGTGGTGGCGATGGCCGCCCCCGTCGAGGAAGGCACGATGTTGTCGGCCGCGCCGCGGCCGCGCCGCATGTCCTTCGCGCCGCCGGGGAAATCGACCAGCGCCTGGGTCGAGGTGTAGGCGTGCACCGTCGTCATGATGGCCTTCTTCACGCCGATGCGCCGGTTCATGACCTCCATCACCGGCGTGATGTTGTTGGTGGTGCAGCTGGCGCAGGAGACCACCTGCGCGCCGTTGGCGCTGTTGACGCCATGCACCACCATCGGCACGTCAGCGCTCTTCGTCGGGCCGGAGATGATGACCTTGTCCGCGCCGGCGCTGACGTGCTTGCCGGCGTCCTCGATCTCGGTGAAGAAACCGGTGCACTCAAACACCAGGTCAACGTCCAGGTCGCCCCAGGGCAGTTGCGCCGGATCGCGCTCGCTCAGGTAGCGGATGCGCTGGCCGTCGATGACCAGGTCGCCGTCCTCGGCGCAGACCTCGCGGTCGTAACGGCCGTAGACCGTGTCGTAGCGAATGAGATAGGCGAAGTTCTCGGCGGAGCCGAGGTCGTTGACCGCCACCAGTTCCAGTTCGGGCGTGTCCAGCACCACCTTGAGCGCCGCGCGCCCGATCCGCCCCAAGCCGTTAATCGCAACCCGCGCCATCCTGGCCTCCTGAACCTCTGTGATTTTGTCCGAATGGCGCGACTATAGCGCAGGCCAGGCGCGCAATACAGGGTGGGCCAACTGACTCGAGACGACCAGATCAGTACGAAGCGAGTCTTCATTTGTGATTTTGCCGGCCCTCACCCCCCGGCCCCCTCTCCCTGAGGGAAGGGGGAGCAAAGAAAGTCGCTGCTGGTCAAATGCCCTGGTTGCCTGTGTATTCCCGTCACGCACAAAGGCTGTTAATCCGGGCGAGTTTCCCATAGATAGTCATGAAGCAGATTTTCTCCCCCTCTCCCTGAGGGAAGG
>DAOUIB010000156.1:0-2114 GCA_034428275.1 Anaerolineae bacterium | reverse complement strand
CCGCCGTCCGGTGTGGCGATGGTATTGGCAAAGGCCAGTTCGGTGACGTTGGGCGTGTCGGTGTACTGAAAGGCCAGCTCCACGCTGACGACAAGGGGCGCCTTGCCCACAGGCGCAATTTCGACGTCGCGCTCGGCGTGCACCGGCTCGTGCAGGGTACTGCGTTGCCAGTTCAGATGACGCACAAATGAGTGCAGTCCACCCTGAAAGAAGAAGCTGATCTCGCGCGGGTGTTCGTCATTGCGTTCATCACACAGGGTGATGTGAACGCTGCGGGTCACGAACGCCATTTCCCGAAAACGACGCAGCAAGGTGTCGTAGTCGAATTCGTTGCGGTCCATGATGCTGAAATCCGGGGTGAAGGTCTGGCAGGTGCCGCTGCCTTCATTCTTGCGCAGCCGCCGCACCTTTTTCACCTTGCTGACGGGTTTGCCGGCTTCATAGCGCTGGCTCCAGAGCCAGCCATCGCGCCGCACTTCGGCCAGGAAACTGGCCGAAAGGGCGTTTACGGCGGACAGGCCCACGCCATGCAGACCGCCGCTGACCTTGTAGGCCCGGTCATCAAATTTCCCGCCCGCTCCCACCTGGGTCATGACCAGTTCAAGGGTGGACACCTTCTCGGTCTTGTGTTTTCCGACGGGAATGCCGACGCCATTGTCCTCAACACGGACGCTGTTTCCGGGGAGCAAGGTGACCTCAATCCGGTCACAGCGATCGGCCAGGGCCTCGTCAATGGAATTGTCGACGACTTCGTAAATCAGATGATGCAGCGCGCTGCTGTCGGTCCCGCCGACGTACATGCCGGGTCGCAGGCGAATATGCTCAATGGGGTCCAGTTTCTGGATGTTTTCTTCCGTGTAGGCAAGGGCCTTTCCGGGATCGGCCATGTTTCCTCCCTGCACAGCGTCAGAATCAGGACCCGTCCAGCGCCAGACAGGCGAGGTACAGTCTTGCTGAAAGCGACCTGGAAAACAGGCGCGGAACGTCTGCCTGTTTCCTGTGCATTTTATCACATTTGCTGCCTGTAATCAAGCCAGGCAGGCATGCCGCCGCTGCTTGACACTCACTGTCCGCGGGGCCTACAATGCGGATGGCCCCCGTAGCTCAGTGGATTAGAGCAACTGTCTTCTAAACAGTGGGTCGGGAGTTCGATTCTCTCCGGGGGCGCTGTTTCAGCTGCCGCGCCAGGAACGCCAGGGTTCAGGGATTGTGGCAACGCGGCCCGCCCGCGTGATGCACACGTGGCGACTGCTGCCGGTGACCAGGCATGTGTCGTCCTTTGAATCGGAAATGACGTAGCGAAAAGTGATGGAGCGCCGGTTCATATCTTCAATCCAGCTGCGAACGCGCAGCGTTTGACCGTAACGCGCCGGTCGATGATAGCGAACGTTTAATTCCACAACGGCCATGTGATGGCCCGTGCTCTCAAAGCTGCTGTAATCATGGCCACGCTGGCGCATGTAACCCGTGCGCCCCAGTTCGAGATAGATCACGAAACTGCCGTGATGCACGACGCCCATCGCGTCGGTTTCCGCGTAGCGGACCTCAATCTCGCTTTCGGCGACGAATATGCCTTCCGGCGGGGCCGGGGTCATTTCGCCCGGTGGCGCCGCTCGAGTTCGGCGCAAACATCGGCCAGCGAAATGTCCAGCCGGGCCATCAGGACCAGGGCGTGATAAAAGAGGTCGGCAAACTCATCGACCTGGGCTGACCGGTCCTGTCCGAGGGCCGCAACGACGACTTCAATGGCCTCTTCCCCCAGCTTCTGCGCGATCCTGTTCTCGCCGGCGGCAAACAGCGACGCCGTATAGCTTTCCGGAGACGGGTTGGCCCTGCGCTCCTGAATGACAGTTTCCAGATACTGCAACATTTCTGTCATTCCTTCGCTCCTGTTTACGGAAGGGCAGTCTCAAGGGTACGAAAAAAGCAGGACACCTCACCGGTATGGCACGCCGGCCCGGCCGGCTGGACCTCGACAAGCAAACAATCGGCATCGCAGTCCAGATGGACGGCGCGCACTCGTTGCGTGTTGCCGGAACTGGCGCCCTTGTGCCACAGTTCCTGACGACTCCGGCTCCAGAATACCGTTTCACCGGTCTCCAGCGTTTGCCTCA
>DAOUIB010000155.1:0-2459 GCA_034428275.1 Anaerolineae bacterium | reverse complement strand
GGAACTGTCCGGTGCCGACTTTCCCTTGCAGGAGACCCTGGACGTGTTGCGCGCGCCCTGCTTCCGGGCGCCGGGCCTGGGTCAGGAGCAGGTGACGACTCTGGAACGCATTGGCCGCAAGCAGCGTGTGGGCGGGGGCCGTGAAGCCTGGCTGAACGCCCTGAACGCGAGCTGTGTGGAGGGCAGCGAGGTCCTCGCGCAAGCCCTGCAGCGTTTCATGGAGGCGGTGTCGCCACCGGCAGACGCGCATACCTCGGGGTTGTGGCGCTGGCTGCGGGGACTTTGCGGGCTTGATCCGCAGGCGGGGCCCGACTTGTATTCGCTGGACATGTCGTCCTGTATTGCCGACGGGTCGGCAGGTATCCCCCTGGCCGCCGAACGGGCGGCCCTGGACGCGTTTGACAGTCTGCTGAAGCGCAGGGCAGGCAGGAATGACGCCGGCTCTGGCAATGACGGCGGTGAGAAGGCAGACGTCGACGCCTGGCTTGTGGACCTGCGCGAGGCCCTGGCTCGCGCGCGAACCGGGGGCGAAGGGGCGCGGCCGGGCGCCGTTCCTGTCGTCGAGGCTTCGATGGCGACAGGGCTGGAGGCGCGCCACGTCTTCATTCCCGGCCTTTCCGCCGGGATTTTTCCGGGAGCAGGCGCAGCGGACCCGCTGTTGCTGGCCAGCGAACGCGCGGCCCTGGCGGAACGTGGCGTCGACCCCGGGCCTGGCGATGGCGGCGGTGACGACGCCCTGTTCCTGCAGCTGACGGGTCTGGCCCGCGGCTCCCTGATGCTCTCGCGCCCTGCTGAAGAACAGGGCAGGGCGCGTCAGGCGAGTCACCTCTGGGCTGCGGTCCGTAATCTGTTCCCCCGGCAAAGAGTGGAGAAAGTGCGGGCCGCAGCCACGGTGCCCCCTGAGGATGTCGCCTCAGCACAGGAGGTGCTCGTCGCGTTGCAGGCCGACAAGGGGTCGGAGGGGGCCGTGCCCCTGCGCGCCTGGCTGCGCCGTGAATGCAGCGAGTTGCTGGAGCAGGTGGAGCACAGCGCCAGGGTCGAGGCGGCGCGACTGTCCTGGTACGAGGCGCATGACCGTTATTCCGGCCTGCTTGCCGATACGCAACTGATTGCCTGGGTCGCCGGGGAACTGGGACCGCAGCGGCCCTGGAGCGCGTCGCAACTGAATGAACTGGGCGCCTGCCGCTACCGCTTCTTCGCCAGTCGCCTGCTCGGCCTGGAGGAGTTGTGGCAGCCGGAGCCCGGTTTGAACGCGCTGGAGCGGGGAAACTTTAATCACAAGATTCTGGAGGCCGTTTATCGCGAGGTGGACCGGCGCCAGTTGACGATTGAAGCAAAGAATCTGGACGAGGCGCTGGCAATTCTGGTATGCGAGTCAAAGGTTGTCTTTGACAAACCCCGTGAGATGCTGGAGCGCGACCCGGATTCCCTGTGGCCCTGGGAACAGCGCAACCTTCGCGCGAGGCTGGAGGCTTTTGTGCGTCTGGACTTTTCCGGTGAGAGCCCTGTTGGGAAAAGACTGCCAGGGGCCGGGCGGCGGTCGCTCTGGCAGGAGTATCGCTTTGGCTACGACGACCGGCCATTCACTATCCCCCTTTCGATTGAAGGATGGCGGGAAGCGCTGACGTTGCGCGGCTATATCGACCGCATGGACGTTGCCAATCGTCGGGCCCTGGTCATCGACTACAAGAGCGGCAGCACGGCGATTCCGGCCGGTCACCTGGCTGAGGGCATTGAGGTCCAGATGCTGGTCTATCTGCGCGCGGCCGGGCGCCTGCTGCAAGGGGATGCGGAAGTCTCACTGGCTGGCGGGGCCTTTCTGCAGTTGCGCAGCCTGAAGAGCAGCGGCGCCGTCTCACTGGACAAGGGCGGCGAGCAAGGTTTGCAGGCGGCGGAGCGTCGCATCGCCGACAACATCGCTGCCGCGCGACGTGGCGACTTTCGCGTCGAACCACGGCTTCCGGACAAGGAGAACGGTCGCTGTGTGCGCTACTGTGAGTTCTGGCAGCTCTGTCGCGTCAATGAGACGCACAGCCCCGGGCAGGAAGCAGCGCCGTGACGCTGAACCTGACCGCGGACCAAAAGCGCGCCATCGAAACGCATGACCGCAATCTGGTCGTGCTGGCGGCGGCGGGTTCCGGCAAGACCCACGTGCTCGTCGAACGCATGCTGGCCCTGCTCGATGCCAACCCCGACTGGCCGCTGGAATCGCTGGTGGCGATCACCTTCACGCGCAAGGCGGGGCGCGAAATGCGCGAGCGTCTGCGCGACAGGCTGCGGGAACGCGGTCAAAACGCAGCGCCATGACTCTGTCGTTGGCCTCGTTGGTGTTCGCCCTGGCGCTCATGCTCGCCGTGAGCGTGCCGTTGACTTTGGTGACCGTGCTGCCGGTTCCGGTGGTCGCCTACATCGGACTCAAGAGTCGGCATCCTCAGCTTCCGGTGTGGTGGCTGGTCATG
>DAOUIB010000154.1:0-6350 GCA_034428275.1 Anaerolineae bacterium | reverse complement strand
AGGCGTCACTGGAGCGCGTGCAGAGCGAAGGACGCAAACTGCATCTGATCGGACTGCTGGGCCCCGGCGGCGTGCACAGCCATCAACGCCAACTGCATGCCCTGTTGCAAATCGCCGCCGCGGCCGACGTCGATCCCGTCTTGCACGTCATCACCGACGGCCGCGATACGCCGGTGGACGGCAGTCGGGGCTATCTGGCCGACCTGGAAGCCGCGATTGCGGCGGCGGGCGCGGGGCGTACGGCCACCGTTTCCGGCCGCTACTTCGCCATGGACCGGGACAGGCGTTGGGACCGCACGCGGATGGCCTTCGACGCCATGGTCAACCGCCGGGGTCCAGGGGCGAAGAACGCAACTGAGGCCCTGCAGGCCGCCCGCAGCCGTGGCGAAAGCGATGAATTCATCGCGCCAACGGTCATCGGTGGTGACGGGCTCGCCATTGCCGAGGGCGACTGCCTGCTGTTTTTCAACTTCCGCGCCGATCGCATGCGTCAATTGCTGCAGGCCTTCACAGGCGCCAGCGCGACTGGCGATGAATCCTTTCACCCACCCAAAAACCTGGACCTGCTGACCTTCACGCACTATATGAACGGAACGCCCGCCAGGGCGCTGTTTCCGGTCGAGCATCTGGACAACACATTGGCCGAGTGGCTCAGCAGGCAGGGACGCAGCCAGTATCACAGCGCCGAGACTGAAAAGTACCCGCACGTCACCTTCTTCTTCAACGGGCGCCGCGAAGAGCCCTGGCCTGGCGAGAGCCGCGCCATCATTCCTTCGCCGCAGGTGGCGACCTACGACCTGGCTCCGGAAATGAGCGCCGCTGCCCTCACCCAGGCTACGCTGGACCGGCTTGAGTCCGTCGACGACGATTTCCTGCTCGTCAATTTCGCCAACCCGGACATGGTTGGCCACACCGGTTCCCTGGCCGCCGCCATCGCCGCCGTGGAATGTGTGGACGAGTGCGCCGGCCAACTGGTGGACGCGGTGCTGGCAAAAGGCGGCGTCGCCGTCGTCACGGCCGATCATGGCAATTGCGAACGAATGATCGACCTGCGCAGCGGCGGGCCGCACACCTGGCACACGCGCGGTCCGGTCGCCCTCTTCGTGATTGACGGCGAATATCGGGAACTGCGCGATTGCGGCGTTCTGGCGGACGTCGCCCCTACCATTCTGGAGTTGCTGGGCATTGACGCTCCCCCGGAAATGAGTGGGCGCAGCCTTTTGCAGACCTGAACGATCCTGCCACGGCGGCGCAGTCGACTGGCAGGGCAGGTTTCAGCAGGTTAATCTTGGGGACACAGGTGGAGGAACCATGGAGGGGACTATGGTCAGGGCCCTGATCGTGCAAGGTGGCTGGCAAGGCCATGAACCGGAAGGCGTGGCCAACCTGCTGGCCGCTTCGCTGGGGGACCAGGGCGTTGACGTACACCTGGAAGACCATCTGGATGCCTTTATTAATAATGACCTGAATGCTTTTGACTTGCTGGTGCCCATCTGGACCATGGGTGAAATCAGCAACGAACAAATGTTCCCGGTGCTGCAGGCCGTGCATGACCACGGCGTGGGCATTGGCGGCGTGCATGGCGGCATGTGCGACGCCTTTCGGCAACAGACTGAATGGCAGTACATGTGCGGCGGTCAGTGGGTCGCGCATCCGGGCAACGACGGCGTCAATTATACGGTCGAGATGAATCCTTCCGAACCAGACCCGATAACGGACGGCGTGCCCACCCTGCAGATCTGTTCCGAGCAGTACTACTTGCACGTTGATCCCTGCAACCGCGTTCTGGCTACCACCACATTTGGCGACGGGACCGTCATGCCCGTGGTATGGACCAAAAAATACGGCACCGGCCGTGTGTTTTATTGCTCCCTCGGGCATCACGTCGATGTCATCGAACCGCCGGAAATCCTCGCCATGATCACCCGCGGCCTGCTCTGGGCCGCTGACGGGCACAGTCGGGACTAATCCACCGGCCGAAATTCGTCACCCTGTTAAGTTTTGCCAAATTCTGCCGCACCGCCTGGTTCGCGGCCGAAGAGACCATCCGCAATTGTGTAGATTGCGGTCAAAACGGGGTAAACTGTGTCGGGAATTGCCGAAAGTGGCAAAATGCCGGCAATTCTCTTGTGACATTCTGACAGTGAATTCCTGCACAATCTTTCCCAATATGGAGTTTGTCCACAAGCAAGAGGGGGAATGATTTATATGCGCAACAGGCGAATCGGATTCAGGCTTTTGATCCTGTTCGTCCTTGCCTGGGTCGTCGCCAGCACCCTGGTGGGTGCTGTCTTCGCCCAGGAGGACGCCGCGGCCGACGATGCAGCCGCGGAAGAGACCATGGAAGTCGCCATGGCCACTGCGGAAGATCTGGGAGGAGTGGTCAGCAATCTGGACACCGTCTGGATGCTGCTGGCCGGCTTCCTCGTGTTTTTCATGCAGGCGGGTTTCGGCCTGCTCGAGGCCGGGCTTGTGCGCGCCCGTAACGTGGTCAACATTCTGATGAAGAATGTCTTTGACCTCTCAATTGGCGCCGTCGGCTACTGGGCCATCGGCTTTGGCCTGATGTTCGGCGCCGGCAACGGTATTTTCGGCCAGGAGTGGTTCTTCCTGAGCGACGTGCCGGAAATCTATCCTGGGCTGAGCGTGCCAAGCTACGCATTCTTCTTTTTCCAGTTTGCCTTTGCGGCCACGGCAGCCACCATCGCCAGTGGCGCGATGGCCGGCAGGACGGAATTCAAGGGCTATCTGCTCTACAGCCTGATCGTCACCGTCTTCATTTATCCCGTCGTCGGTCACTGGATCTGGGGTGGCGGCTGGATTGCCGATACAGCCTTCCACGACTTCGCCGGTTCCACCGTCGTCCACTCGACCGGCGCCTGGGTAGGCCTGGTTGGCGCCATCTTTCTTGGCCCGCGCCGTTACCGCTTCGGCGCCGACGGCGCACCGATGCCCGGTCACAGCATGACCCTGGCTGCCCTGGGCACGCTGATCCTGTGGCTCGGCTGGTTCGGCTTCAACCCTGGCAGCCAGCTGGACGCCGACGCCGTCAGCATCGCCCGCATCACCGTCACCACCAATCTGGCAGCTGCGGCCGGCGCGCTGGTCGCCATGTTCGTCGGCTGGTATCACGGCGGCCAACCGCAGCTTCCCTGGGGCCTCAACGGCGCACTGGCCGGGCTGGTCTCCATCACGGCGCCCTGTGCCGTCGTCACGCCCTTCGAAGCCATCATCATCGGTGCGATCGGTGGCGTCATCATGTACGTCGGCGTCAATTATCTGGAAAGCCGGGGCATTGACGACGTTGTGGGAGCGGTTTCCGTTCACGGCTTCGCCGGCGTCTGGGGCACCCTGGCGGTCGGACTGTTTATGGAGGACGCCGGGCTGTTTCATGGCGGGGGAATCGATCAACTGATCGCGCAGCTGGTTGGTGTCGTGGCTGTTGCCGTCTTCGTGATAGTAGCCTCCTGGATCATGTTCAGTATAATTCGCTCAACGGTGGGCTTGCGCGCCTCTGCCGAAGCCGAGGACCTCGGCCTCGACATCTTCGAGCATGCCGCAGTGGCCTACCCCGAGTTCACCAATGCGCCCAGTGAACCGACGCCGGCCAGCGACTGAAAGCGAGGGGCAACATCATGATCAAGAAAATCGAGGCAATCGTCCGTTCCGAGAAACTCAGTTCCACCATTCGGGAACTTTCCGCCATCGGCATCGTCGGCATGACCGTCCAACCCGTCAAGGGACGCGGTCGCGGCGTTGGCATGCAACTGCGTTGGCGCGGCGCGCTATACAACGTGGACCTGTTGCCAAGGACCATGGTCACCCTGATCGTCAGCGAATCCAACGTGGACGAGACGGTTCAGGCCATCATGCGCGGCGCCGCCACCGGAGAACACGGAGACGGGGTGATCTTTGTGTCGCCAGTGGAACACATCATCCGCATCAGCAGCGGTGAGACGGACCGCGAAGCGATCAGCTATCAGGGCGACATTGACGCCCGCAAGGAGCAACGCGCCTGACTTTCAGGGCGCCGCGCGAACTCAAGGGGGCCGGGAAAACCGGCCCCTTTCTTTCTGTCAGGGGTGAGGAACGGACATGGAAATCCAGGTGAAATCCGGGAATCTTCAGGGTCGTCCGACAGGAGTCCATATACTTCCGGTCATTGAAGGCGACAACCCTGCGGGTCAGTGCCACGCGTCGCTGGCCGGTCCGCTCGCTTCGCTGCTGGCAAGCGGCGACTTCAGGGGCGCGGCGGGTCAGGTCAGCACGCTCTACCCGGCACAACCCGGACCCCGCATGGTCCTGGCCGGTTTGGGCCCGTCGGAGACCTTGGCAGCCTCCTGCATCCGCAAGGCGACGGCCCAGGCCATTCGCGCCGCCCGCAAGACCGCCACGGATGAATTGACGCTACAATTGCCAGACTGCCTGCCAGTTGCCGTTGCTGCCGAAGCCGCCTGCGAGGGCGCGTTGTTGGCAGACTACCGCTTTCATCGCTTTGACCTTCCGGGCTACAGCCCGGAATCACCGCCCGCGCTGGTTATCCTTGTCGACGGCGAACAGGATCTCGACGCGGCCCGCGAGGGCGCCCGAACCGGAAGCGCAATCGCCGCGGCTGCCTGCCTGGCCCGCGACCTGGTGAACACACCGGCCAATTACTGCACGCCAACCCGGCTCGCCGAAGCGGCCGCCTCCATTCCCGGGCTTCGGACCGAAATCCTGGAACGCGGCGCCATGGAGAGCCTGGGCATGGGTTCCCTGCTGGGCGTCGCCCAGGGAAGTGAAACACCGCCGAAGTTCATCATTATGGAACACAATGCAGAACGGGCTGACTCGCTGGATACGCTGGTACTGGCCGGCAAGGGCATCACCTTCGACACGGGCGGTTACAGCCTGAAAAGCGTCACGGGCATGGTCGGCATGAAGAGCGACATGGGCGGCGGCGCGGCTGTCATCGGCGCCATGCAGGCCATCTCTGCCCTGCAAGCGGAGCTGCACGTGGTGGGGCTTGTGCCGGCCGTTGACAACCTGGTCAGCGCAAAGGCCATCCGCCCGCAGGACGTGCTGGTGGCCAGCAACGGACTCAGCATAGAGATCATCAGCACGGATGCCGAGGGCCGCCTGATTCTTGCGGACGCCCTGGTCTACGCGGCTCGCTACGAACCGGCCGCCGTGATCGACGTCGCCACGCTCACCGGTTCCTGCGTAACCGCCCTGGGCAGCGCTGCCGCCGGACTGTTCAGCAACCACGACGGCCTGCGCGATGATCTGCTGGCGGCCGCCGGCCGCAGTGAGGAGCGCCTGTGGCCGCTGCCGCTGTTTCCGGATTACGACAAGGCGCTGGAATCCCAGGTGGCGGACCTGCGGAACAGCGCGGCGCCCTCAACCGGAGTCGGGACGTCGGCTGCCTTCCTGCAACGCTTTACGACCTGCCCGGCCTGGGCTCACCTGGACATCGCCGGCGTGGTCGGCATTGAAGGCCTGGGCAGCATCGACCGCAGCGACCCGCTGTTGCCGGAGAAGGGCGCGACCGGTTTCGGCGCGCGCCTCTTCCTTGACCTGGTGCGTCACTGGCGCGCGCCGGACTGATTCACCCGCCCCTCCGCCTGAGCTTGTTGGAAGAGGCCAGAGCTGGTATTAGAGACTATGAGGAGAGTGAGAGGAACAGAGTGGAACTGGTACGAGCTCTTCAGAATCAGCCCAGGAACCAGGTGAGGGACTGGGTATGCACCATATAGTACTGCCGATACTTCCCTCCTCCCTGCACCATTACTGTCATCAATATCTTATGTCTTGTTCAGAATCTGGTGCAACTGATTGACGGCCTGGTGACAGAGAATGCTGAGCTACAACAGCAGCTGACGAGGAATCAAGCAATGGAGACCGCCAGGAGAGAGCAGCAGCAGGTGAGACAATTACAACATAATTTGTGTGCTTTTAAGGGGAGTCCCCTGAGATTTTCCCTTCCCCACAGCATGTCACTCAGTTATGTAGATTGAGTGCAAGGCTTCTTTCTTTTTTTGATGTACAGGAGCTACAGGAACAGCTTCAAACCAGTGAGAGAGAGAAGGAGATGTACAGACAACAGCTGACTAGGGCAGAAGAGACCATCAGGAGAGAGCAGCAGCAGATGCGGCAACATGTGAATGACTGTGGCATTGCATGTAGTGTGTGGACACATTGAATTGGCTTGACTCTATTTAATGCCATGGGATAGTGAACAAAGTTATTCCTATGTCCCTCTGTTGTGCAGGAGCAATTAATACAGGCCAAGGACAGGGAGCTAGGTCATGCACAGCAGCAACTGAGACAACAGGTAGCCATCATGAGTGACATTATTGCATATGTTGAAT
>DAOUIB010000153.1:0-3564 GCA_034428275.1 Anaerolineae bacterium | reverse complement strand
GCAATTCAGGAATCGGCAGGCGTGGGAGAAAGCAGGCTGGAGACAGAGAGACAGGGCTTGCGTAGTTGCATAACGAACAACAACAAGACTGCTTGACAGGTGCTAAAGAATGGTGCACACTGATTGTAGCAGGGCAGCTCGTTGCGTACCGAACGCCTTGGTGCCACCAGGGTTATTGATGTAGGTACGTGGGGGGCTGCCCTGAGGCTTTTGAATGGGACAGGAAGAGTATCGCTACTGGCAGTCAGGCTCGAAGCTCCAGTGGCGATAAGGATGCCTCCAACGAAGTGTCGCAGGATGAGCCCTCGTGGTTACATCAAGCCGGAACTCTGGAATGAAGTCTCGCACAAGGTTGAGAAGGTGATTTGAAAGTGCGTCCTTCGCGATGGTCCTGTTTGCGCGTCTACCCGTCTCCTTTTGGACAACCAGATGTCCCTGGTTAAGTCTGAACTGCATCGCGCCAAGGACTACGTCTAGACACTGCAACAAATCACTTTCGCGGGAATTTATCTCGCCGATCCCGTCATCAGGAATGAGAAATCTTCCTCCGGGGAATGAGAGTTCCTTAACGGTGTTCAATCCGTAGAGAAATTGCGCAAACTCATGCTTTTTCTGCATCGAACCGGACAAGGTATCCAGGAAAATCTGAAGGGAGATTTGCGCGGTCCCAAGATCACAGTACTGGAAATCAAAAGCATGCCTGATGAATTGGTAGTAGAGCAGGTTGAACTTGTGGTCGCGATGGTACCTTGAGAGATCAAGCGGAAGGCGTGAATTCGGAGTGAACGTGATTCTCACCTTTACATCTCCGGACCGCACGTATTTGAAGAACAGAGACATCAAATGACAGTATTTCCCAAGATAGTTCAGAGAAGTCTTGTTCCACTTCACTTCATTGCGCAGATTGAGACGCAGCTTTTCTTCCGCCAGCGCAGACGACACAGGCTCCACTCTGTCTGAGGAAATCAGCAGGCCGCCGAAAAAATTGGAATATAGAGGGCCCTTTTGCGTTGATTCGTCAGCAATGAGGATGAATTCTCGCGGTGGCACCGGATTCTCCTGACTTCAATGAAGTGCAAGCATGCATGACAGGCACAGAAACGCCCCCGGTCGAAGGCCGGGGGCGCTGAGTGTAACACCTGGTGCTCAGGCCTGGTCCTGCTCCTGCTCCAGGTCCTGGTCGACGCGGGGCTGCGTCAGGGTCAGCCAGTCGGGGCCGGCGCCCTCGTGGCGCTCGAAGAGCAGCTCGCCCTCCCCCTCGTCGATGCGCACCAGATCGCCGGGCGTGAAATCGCCGCGCAGCAGGCGGATGCTGAGGGGATTCTCGATGAAGCGTTGCAGGGCGCGGCGCAGCGGCCGGGCGCCGAACTGCGGGTCGTAGCCGCGTTGCGCCAGCCAGCGACGGGCGGCTTCCGTCAACTGCACGTCGACCCCCATCTCGCGCAGGCGGTCGGCCACGGCGTGCATTTGCAGGTCGACGATCTGCTCCACGTCCTCCTGCGACAGCGTGGCGAAGATGATGATTTCGTCGATGCGGTTCAGGAATTCCGGGCGGAAGGTATCGTGCACGGCCTTTTCGATGCGGCCGTGGTCGGCGACGGCGAGTTCGTCGGCGGGTTGCACGAAGCCCAGCGCGCCACCGCGGCGCACGAAGTCCGTGCCCAGGTTGCTGGTCATGATGATGACGGCGTTGCGGAAATCGACCACGCGGCCCTGGCCGTCGGTCAGGCGTCCGTCCTCAAGGATCTGCAGCAGCGCGTTCCAGACGTCGGGATGGGCCTTTTCGATCTCGTCAAAGAGGACGACGCGGTAGGGACGGCGGCGCAGGGCCTCGGTCAGTTGACCGCCTTCCTCATAGCCGACGTAGC
Source organism: Anaerolineae bacterium (assembly GCA_034428275.1). GTDB lineage: Bacteria > Chloroflexota > Anaerolineae > Aggregatilineales > Phototrophicaceae > JAGWBD01. The sequence goes on along the minus strand of DAOUIB010000153.1, from coordinate 1,696 downwards.
CGGGCGGCGCGCCGAAGAGCCGGCTGACGGTGTGCTGCTCGCGGTATTCGCTCATGTCGATGCGCACCAGGGCTTCCTCGTCATCGAAGAGGAAGCCGGCCAGCGCGCGCGCCAGCTCGGTCTTGCCGACGCCGCTGGCGCCGAGAAAGATGAAGGAGCCGATCGGCCGGCGCGGGTCCTTGAGGCCGCTGCGCGAGCGGCGGATGGCGTCCGCGAGGGCCGAGACGGCCTCGTCCTGGCCGATGATGTGTTCGTGCAGCGCGTCTTCCATGCGCAGCAGCTTTTCGCTCTCGGTCTCCAGCATTTGCTGCACGGGGATGCCGGTCCACTGGGCGATGACCTCGGCGATGTCCTCGGCCTCGACGACCTCGTCGAGGGTGTTCTCCTGCTGCCAGCGATCGCGCTGGGTGCCGAAGTCCTCTTCCAGTTGCAGGCGGCGCATCTTGAATTGCGCGGCGCTTTCGTAGTCGCGCGAAAGGCTGGCGGCCTCCTCCTCGGCGGTGAGGCGGTCGATCTCGCCCTTGAGCGCCTTGAGGTCCTCGGGCAACGAGAAGAGCGCGACGCGCAGTTTGGCCGCGGCCTCATCGAGGAGGTCGATGGCCTTGTCGGGCAGGTTGCGTTCGGTCACGTAGCGGTCCGAAAGGCGCGCGGCGGCGACGACGGCATTGTCGGCGATGTTGACCTTGTGATGCGCCTCGTAGCGGTCGCGCAGGCCGCGCAGCATCTCGATGGTCTCGTCGACGCCGGGTTCCTCGACGAAGACGGGCGCGAAGCGGCGATCTAGCGCGCTGTCCTTTTCGATGTACTGGCGATATTCATCCAGGGTGGAGGCGCCGATGGCGTTGAGTTCGCCGCGCGCCAGGGCCGGCTTCATCATGTTGCCGGCGTCGAGGGCGCCCTGGGCCGCCCCCGCGCCCACCACCTGATGCAACTCGTCGATGAAGAGGATGATTTCGCCCTGGGAGCGCTGCACCTCCTCGATGGAGGACTTGAGCCGCTCCTCGAATTCGCCGCGGAAGCGGCTGCCGGCCAGCATGGCGCCCAGGTCGAGGCTGACGACCTTGCGCCCCAGCAGGAGTTCGGGCACGTCGCCGCTGTCGATCTTCTGCGCCAGGCCCTCGGCGATGGCCGTCTTGCCCACGCCGGCCTCGCCGATCAGCACCGGGTTGTTCTTGGTGCGGCGGCTGAGGATCTGGATGACGCGCAGGATCTCCGCGTCGCGGCCGATGACGGGGTCGAGTTTGCCCCCGGCGGCGAGAGCAGTGAGGTCGCGGCTGTATTTCTCCAGGGTGCGCCAGCGGCTCTCGGCCTGGGGGTCGGTGACGCGCTGGCCGCCGCGCATGTCGTGGATGGCGTTGTTGACGCGCTCGCGGGTGATGTTGTGGCCGGAGAGGACGCGCGAGACGCTGGTGTTGCGCTCCTTGAGGATGGCGAGGAAGATGTGCTCGGTGGAGATGTACTCGTCTTTCAGCTGGTTGGCTTCCTCGGTGGCGAGGTCGATGATGCGCTTGACGCGCGGCGTGATAAAGACCTGGCCGGTGCCGCCGCCGTAGATGGCGGCCTTGGGGCTGGCGCGCAAGACCTCGTCAAGGCGGGCGCGAATGGCGTTGGCGTCGCTGTCGAGCTGGTCCAGCAGCTGCGGAATGGCGCCGTCTTCCTGCTCCAGCAGGGCCAGCAGGATGTGCTCGGTATCGAC
>DAOUIB010000152.1:0-1712 GCA_034428275.1 Anaerolineae bacterium | reverse complement strand
ATCGCGGCCTGGCGTCGCAGGTCATTTGCAGCGGCGGCACCGCCGCAGGCCGCAAGCGCAGCGAGGCGGCGGTCTGTGCCGACATTCTGCAGCAGCTGGGTGTCCCGGCGGACGCCATCTTGCTGGAAGAAGGCAGCCGCAGCACCGAGGAAAACGCCCGCTTCAGCGCGGCGCTGATCGAGGCCCGCGGCTGGCGGCGGGTCATCCTGGTCAGCGACGGTTACCATTTGCTGCGGGCCCGCCTGCTTTTTGAACGATTCGCCCGGCCCGTTCTCACCAGTCCCGCGGCCGACCCGCCGCCCGGCCCCCTGGTGTGGAACACCCTGCGCGAGGTCGCCGTGCTTTACTGGCTGGGCCTGCGCTATCTGCTGAACGTTCCGGAACTGCTGCTGCAGGTCAACGCCGGCGGCGCAGTTGCTGCCAGCGCGGCCATGCCGCGGCCCAAAGCCGGTAGGGCAGGGGCGAAGGCGCGTAATCCCAGGCGCCGACGCCGCGCGTGACCCGTCCGCGGAAGCCGCGCTTGAAGCCGTAGACGCCCCAGAGCGGGTCGCTTTCGTCGAAGACGTCGGGCGCGCCCCACAGATCGTAGAGGCGATAGCCCTGCGCCCGCGCCCAACGGATGGCTTCCCATTGCAGCAGGTGGTTGGGCATGCGCCGGCGCTCCTCGTCCGCCGAAGCGCCATAGAAATAGAAGCAGCGCTCGCCAAAGTGAAAGAGGATGACATGGGCCAGCGGGACGCCGCGTAGTTCGGCGATCAGGGCATGGGCCAGGCCGGCCTGCAGGAAGTCGCCCCAGGCCCGACGGTAATAGGCGGCGGGGCGGATGAGAAAGCCGTCGCGGGCGCCGGTGACGCGGTACAGCGCATACAGCGTGTCAAGGTCGTCGACGCCGGCGACGCGGACCTGAACCTCGCGGCGTTCGGCGAGGCGAATCTTGCGGCGCGTGTTGGGGCTGAAGGAAGCCAGCAATGCATCCTCGCTGGCGCCGAGGTCGATCTGGATGCTGTTGCGGAACTGCACCTGATCGGCCGAAAAGCGCCAGCCGCGGGCTTCCAGCTCCCCCACCAGGGCCTGGCCGGGCGGATGCGGGCGCTCGTCTTCGCTGCCGGGCGGGCCGCTGGCGACGGCCAGGTCGGGGTCGATCTTGAGCCAAAGCGCGCCGTGACCTCGGGCGATGTCCTGCAGGGCGTCCAGCACCGCCGCGCGGGTGGCTGCATCACCCCAGGCGAGTACCGGCCCGCGCGGTGCGTACATGACGCGCAGGGGCCCGCTACGGCGCTGGCCGATGGAGGCCATGGCGACGGTTTCGCTGCCCTGCAGGAAGGCCAGACGCAGCGCTTGCCAGCCCGTGGTTTCGCGTTTGAACTCGCCCCACTCCCAGGTCTGCAACACGTGGGCGCCGGGCAGCTGGCGCAGACGCGCGTTCCATTCCGCGCGATCATGGACCTCCTGCCGGCGCAACATTCAGTCCGGCGCCTGGCCGCGGCGACGCAGGGCAAGGGCAATGCGGTAGAGGCGATGCAGCAGGGGGTTGTACACGTGGTCAAGAGCGCCTGCGCTGCGGCAGAGTTCCCCGCCCCAGCCGCGTTTGAAGCCGTAGACGCCCCAGAGGCCGTCGCGGCGGGTCTGAAAGCCGGCTTCCAGCACCACCCGTCCGGCATCGGGCACGCCCCAGAGGTCGTAACTGTGGCAACCCTGGTCCCTGGCCCAGC
>DAOUIB010000151.1:0-3581 GCA_034428275.1 Anaerolineae bacterium | reverse complement strand
CGAAGACCCCCACCTTCACGTCCTCGCCGATCACGACAACGCTCTCGTCACGCAACAATTCCGCGCGAAGGGCTTCGCGCATGGCATCGACGCTGGTTTTGCGTGGCATGGTCCCGGCTACTCCCTTCGGATTCCCTGTCAGGCCCAGGTGTCTTCAAGGACGGTTTCGGGCTCGGGCCAGGGACTTTCGCGGGCGAAGGTCACGGCCTCGACCATCTGTTGGGTGGAATCTTCATCGATGCTTTCCAGGGCATGCGCATCGGCCAGGCCTTCCAGCAGAATGCGTTCATGCAGGATGAGCAGGGGATCGCGCTCCCTGGCCAGCTGCTCCTCTTCCGGCAGTCGGTATTTCTGGCCGGCGAGAAAGGCTTCCTCGCCTTCGGCATGGCCGCCGCGACGGTGCGTTTTCGCCTCGATCAGGGTCGGTCCCTCTCCAAGGCGCGCGCGTTCGACCGCCTGGCTGGCGACGGCGAAGACCTCCAGCGCGTCGCAGCCATCCAACCTGTGCCCGGGAATGCCGTATCCGCCCGCTCGCACCGCGATGTCCTCAATGTTCATGGTGTCCTGCGCCGGCGTGAATTCGCCGTACTGGTTGTGCTCGCAGACGAAAATGACCGGCAGGTCCATCGTTGACGCCAGGTTGAGCGACTCGTGGAAGCTGCCTTCGTTGGCCGCGCCGTCGCCAAAGAAACACACGGAGACCTGGTCGCTCTTGCGCAGCCTGATACTCAGGCCGGCGCCGGTTGCAATCGGGATACCGCCGCCGACGATGCCACAGGCTCCCAGCATGCCGATGCTGAAATCGGCGATGTGCTGGCTGCCGCCCTTGCCACGACAGTAGCCGGTCTCCTTGCCAAAAATTTCGGCCATCATGCGCTTCGGATCACCGCCCTTGGCCATAACGTGACCGTGACCGCGGTGCGTGCTCGTGACGTAATCGTCTGTGCGCAGGGCGGCGCAGACTCCCGCGGCGACGGCCTCCTCGCCGATATAGAGATGGACGACGCCCGGCAACTCGCCCTCTGTGAAAAGGCGCCCGACTTCCTCTTCAAAGCGTCGAATGTTCAGGACGCGCCGGTATATGTCCAGCGCCACGTCCGGGTTTACGTCACTCATGCTGGGACCTCTCTGTGCAGAGTGCGGCTGCCGTGAGCGCCAGGGTGCGCGTGGCGGATATGATCTGGTCGATCTCGATGCATTCGTCCACCATGGGCCAGACCGGAATATACCCGGGCCCGTATTCCACGCAAGCGATGCCGGCGCCCTTGAAGTGGCAGGTATCGGCCGTCGCGCCAATGCGATGGCCGGCGCCGACCCGCGGCGCCTGATTGTTGACCCGTGTATGCGCGGCGATCAGGGCCTGCACCAGGGGCGCGTCCGGGTCGGTGGCCTCGCGCGCCGGCATGCTCTGGTGGCGATCGCTCTGGGGAATGACCAGTTCAAAACTGAAATCCGGGTCCTCCCGCCGCATGCCCTCCAGCAGCCCGGTCATGTCTCTGCGAACGCTGTCCTCGCTCATGCCGGGCACGATACGCAGGTCAAAGGCCAGCGTCGTGACGTCCTGGTGATGCGAAATGTCGCGGACGGCCATGGCGGGAAAGCCGGGCAACAGGGGGTGGGGCTCGAAGCGCAACCAGCCGCCATTCTGGACGGGCGGCAACGGGCAGTAGGACGGGCCAAAGGCCTCAATGACTCTGGTGATTTTCTCAATGGGATTGACGTAAGGCACGCGGTGTTTGAATTCGCCGAGGACCCGGACCAGCCCCTGGACGTAGCCGACGGAGATGAGCCCGACGTCCAGGTTGCCCGCCTCGGTCACAATGCAATGGTCCGCCCGCAAACCGCTGGCGAGCAGGTGTTGCGCGCCGGCGCCGCCGCCGGTCTCCGCAACCACAGAGGCGACGATCAGGTCACCGCGCAGGGGCAGGGCGGAGCGGCGTACGGTCTCGGCAGCCATCAGTATGGCCGCCAGGCCGCCCTTCATGTTGATGGCGCCCAGGCCGTAGAGCATGCCATCGTCAATGTCCCCGGCGAAGGGGTCATGCTGCCAGTCCGCGCGGCGGAACACGTCACCCTGCCAGTCGCTGGTGTCGGTGTGTCCACAAAGCATCAGGGAAGGCCCGCTGCCGTCGCCGCGCAGGGTGCCGATAGTCTGATGGGTGCGGCCGCCCCCGGCGAGCGGGACTTCCTGCACTTCCACCTCGAAGTCGCGTTCGCGCAGCCAGCCCGCCAGCCAGTAGGCCAGTTCCGATTCCCGCCACAGGAAGGAGGGAATGCGGATCAGTTGCTGCGCCAGTTCGACGGGTGCGTCGGGTTGCAGGAAAGCCAGCAGGGAAGCGGCGTCCATCAGGTGAACGCCAGGGCTGGAGCTGGATGGTCGTCGCTGCGCGAAGGTGCCATTGGCCTCCGCAATCCGTTTATGCTCAGTCTGCCTGCGGGATTCTACCGATGGCCAGCCCCTGGCGCTACAATGGCCGATACATCGCCAGGAGACAGGCCAGTGCCCCATGTCAGAAGACATCGTCTATTCGCAAAAGGGTCCGCCGGCGCTGCCGGAAATGACCGGGCCGGAGCTGGAGGAACGTCTGAAGGAGTCCCGGGTGCTGCTGCTGCCCTTCGGCGCGACGGAGGCCCACGGCGCGCATCTGCCTCTTGGCACCGACACCTACGAGGCGCGCGAAAACTGTCGTCGCGCCGCGCTGCGCCTGGAAGAACGCGGTTGCCCGGTGGTGATCGGGCCGGAGATCCCTTTCGGCATCTCCAGTTTCCACATGGGTTTCGTCGGGACCATCTCGCTCGGCGCCACGACCTTCATCGCCCTGACGAAGGAGATCTGTCTGAGCCTTTACGCCAGCGGTTTCCGGCATTTCGCCTTCGTCCACGGACATGACGGCAACCTGCCCGGGATGATGGTGGCGGCCCAGGAAGTCGTCGACGCCACCGACGACGCCGAGGTCATGGTGCTGAACTGGCTGGCGCCGCTCAGCTCGGTCTACCACCACATTCAGACGTCGAAGCGCATGGAAGGGCACGGCGGCGAAGGCGAGACGTCAAGAATACTTGTCACGCATCCGGGCCTGGTGAAGCTGGAGCGCTCCGTGCGCCATCACGTGGACCCGGAGCAAATGCGCAAGGTGCAGGGCCCCGAACACGTCAAGACCGGCGGGGGCATTTTCTACGCCACGCGCAGTTATCGCGAACACACGCCCTATGGCCACATCGGGGACCCGGCGCTGGCATCGGCCAGCACCGGCGAACGCGGCTATGACGTCGTCGCCGAGTGGATCAGCCGCGTGGTGGCGCGAGACTATTTCGGCCAGGACGTAGACATGGGTGCGCCGCTAATTTGAGTCGGAACCCTGTGGTTATTGCAGCAGGGCGCGCATCGCCGCCAGACTACGGGGCACGGCGAATTCCATGGGGTCCGCGCTCCCCTCATACTCCAGCGACAGCCAGCCACCGTAGCCCTGCTGCGCGAGTATCTCGGCAATTGCGCCGAAGTCCACCAGGCCTTCGCCCACGATCACGCCCGTGTAACGCTGCCCGTCCAGGCCAGCATGGACATGGTCGGTCTGCTCCGC
>DAOUIB010000150.1:0-1596 GCA_034428275.1 Anaerolineae bacterium | reverse complement strand
CGAACCCCTGCTGGAGATCATCACCGACAAGGTCGATACCGAGATTCCCTCGCCCGCGGCCGGCGTCGTGCTGCGCATCCACGTGGGGGAGGGCGAGACCGTCGCGGTGGGCACCCTCCTGGCCGACATCGGCGACCCGGGCGATGCGGTCGATGAACGGCAGCCGCCTCCGGCCGCGCGCGCGTGGCGTTTGTCGCCGGCGGTGGCGCGTCTGCTGGCCGAACACGACCTGGACGCGGCCGAGGTCCGCGGCACTGGCCGTGACGGCCGCATCACGCGCAAGGACGTCGAGGCCCACCTGGCGCAGGTGGGGCAGGGCGAATCAGGTGCGACCGCCGCGCCGCAGTCGCACGGAGAACTGCTGCCGCTGACGCCGATGCGCCGGCGCATCGCGGAGCAAATGCTGGCCAGCGTACGCGCCGCGCCGCAGGTCACGGCGGTCTATGAAGCGGACATGGGCGCCGTGTTGGCGCAGCGGGAAGCGCTGCAGGCCGAAGATCCCGACCTTCGGCTGACGCCCGTCGCCTGGATCGTGGCGGCGACGGCGCGCGCCCTGGTCGAGCATCCCTTGCTCAACGCCGAGTGGCGCGCTGACGGCATCTTCCTGCATCACGAATGTCACGTCGGCCTGGCGGTGGCGCTGGAGGAGGGGCTGATCGTGCCGGTCATTCGCCACGCCGACCGCCTCTCGCTGCCGGAAATTGCGCGCTCCATCGCCGACCTGGCGACGCGCGCCCGCGCCGGTCAACTGCGCCCGGACGAGGCGCGGGGCGGCACCTTCACCATCAGCAACTTCGGGGCGGGCGGCTGCCTGGTGGGCACGCCGATCATCAACCCGCCGCAGGCCGCCATCCTCGGCGTCGGTACCCTGCAACAGCGCCCGGTCGTGCGCGAGGGCGCGGTCGTGGCGCGGCCGATGTGTTACTTCTCGTTGAGTTTCGACCACCGCATTGTGGACGGCGCGCTTGCGGACGCCTTCATGCGCTGTATGATGGGCAGCCTTGAGTCCGGCCTGGACGCAGACATGGAGAAACAGGACCGATGACGGAAGACTTCTACACCCCCGAACGCGCGCTGGTGGTGGTGGCGCACGCGGACGACATCGAATTCGGCATGGGCGGCACGGCGGCGCGCTGGGCGGACAACGGCGCCCAGGTGACCTTCTGCATCACGACTGACGGCGGTTCCGGCAGCAACGAGCCGGACTCAGTGCGCGCGGACCTGGTGAAGCTGCGCGTGCAGGAGCAGCTGGCCGCCGCGAAGGTGCTGGGCGTCTCCGACGTGCGTTTTCTCGGCCATCCGGACGGCACGTTGCAGCCGACGCTGGAACTGCGCCGCGAACTGACGCGCCTGATTCGCGAACTGAAGCCGCAGGTGGTGATGACCACCGACCCGACGACCATCATCCCGCCGCAGAACTTTTACATCAACCACCCGGACCACCGCGCCACGTCAGAAGCGACGATGTACGCGGTCTTCCCCAGCGCGGGCACGCGGCCGATATTCCCCGAGCTGCTGGAGGAGGGCCTGGAGCCGCACAACGTCGACTATTTCTACCTGGGCTTCACGATGGAACCGACGCTGCACGTGGACGTG
>DAOUIB010000149.1:0-4912 GCA_034428275.1 Anaerolineae bacterium | reverse complement strand
TGGCCTCGATTCTGTCGCCGCGCACGCCCAGGTCCCCGTAATACCAGGGGTTGCCGCTGCCATCAACGATGCGGCCCTTGCGAATGACGATGTCAAAAATCGGCGCTTTCCTTCCTGTACCCCTGCGCTACGGACCGGAGCGGCGCGGGTGAGCGCTGCCTCGAGCGGTGAAGATCGTCCGCAGACGGTCGGCGACGATCGCTTCCTGTCCGTCGAGCAGGGTCGTCGGGTCGATGAGGAGCCCCTTCCCGGCGTATTCCTCCATCACGCGGATGACGGGCGACCCCTTCGCCAGGGCGTCCAGCACCTCCTGTTTGGAAAGGCCCGCCGCTTCTTCGTCCCAGGTCAACCAGGCGCGCGGCACCGGGCGGCCGGTGTAGTCCGGGAAGACCCGGCTCACACGCAAAGCCCCGATATCCGCCAGTCCGTCGACTATCAGGGCTACCATTCGCTCCCAGCTCGCGATGCGGGCCTGATGATCGAGCCTCACGTAGCGTTGCAGCGCCGCTACCAGTCCGGCGATCTCTTCCTTTCCGACCTTCATGGGTCTCCCGATGCCGTGGTTCGGGGCGCCGTTCAGCGCGCAGGCCGCAATCAGGTCCTTGCGGCCACAGATGAACCCCGAGGGTTGCGGCCCCTGCAGGTCCTTCCCGCCGCTGAAGATCACCAGGTCCGCGCCCGTCTCGATGAACTTTCGCAGGTTCCCGGCCGGAGGGAGTTCGTTGGCCGCGTCCACGATGACGGGCACGCCCTTCGCCCGCGCAATTTGCAGGACTTCCGGCAAGGGCAGCGCCGTCCGGGTCACCAGAAACTGGGCCACCACGTAGATGATGGCCGCAGTTCTTTCGTTCAGCGCGCTTTCCAGTTGCCAGGGCAAGGTACGGTGCGCGCCGTATCCCACCTCCTTTATCTTCGCGCCCGCCAGCCGAAACATCCGGTTGTAGTGGTTGCTGTGCGACTTGTGGATGACAACCTCATTCTTCAGGCCCTCGCTGTCCGGCAGTTGCTGGATCGCAGCCGGATCGCTCCCGGTCATACAGGCGGCCGTCGCCAGCACCAGGCCCGCCGCGGCGCCCGACGTCACGTAGCCCGCTTCCGCCCCGGTCACATCCGCAATGACCTGCCCCGCCCACTCGTGCAAGGCCCGTATATCCACGAAGGAGCGCGCTGCATCCAGCATCGCCTCGAGGACCTCTTCAGGCATGAGAGATCCGCCCAGTTCGGTGAAGTTGCCGGTAGCGACGATGACTTCCTGCAATCCAGGTCCCCGACAGATTCCGGTCTCGCCCTGAAGGTTTGGCTTCACACTCGTCCTCACTCAATGTTCTGGCGGGTCGGGTCCAGCAGGTCCCGGATCGCGTTGGCCAGGAAGATCAGGCCCAGCACCAGCAGGAAAAGCGCGAGGCCGGGGTAGAGCCCGTACCAGGGGGCGCGCCAGAGAAAATCCCGGCTGTCCTCCAGCATGTTGCCCCAGGACGGGCGCGGCGGCTGCGTACCGAGACCCAGGAAACTCAGCGATGCCTCCAGCAGAATCGCCCGCGGGATGGCGGTCGCGACCTGGGCGAGCAGGGGTGGAATCGTGTTCGGCAGGATGCTCATGATGGCGATGCGCCCGTCGCTCGCGCCCATGGCGCGCGCCGCCTCGACGTACTCCTTCTGCTTTTCGGCGATGACGGCCGCGCGCGTGATGCGGGAGAAATGGGGCATGTTCATGGCCGCAATCGCGAGCGCGGAGACGAGCGACCCCGGCCCCAGGACTGCCACCACAGCGATGCCCAGAAAAATGTTGGGGAAGGCCAGCAGTACGTCCTGGAGCCGCATGACGGCCGAATCCACCAAACCCAGCAGGTAGCCGGCCAGCAGCCCGGTGCCCACCCCGATCAGCGCGGCGACCCCGATACTGCCAAAGCCGACGAGCAGGGAGATCCTCCCGCCATGGAGGACCCTGCTGAATATGTCGCGCCCAAACTGGTCGGTGCCGAAAAGGTAGCGGGCGGAGGGTGGCTCAAACTCGTCGCCCCTGTTCATCTCCAGGGGCGAAAAGGGGCCCACCAGCGGAGCGAGCAGCGAAAGAAGGACCAGTACCAGCACCAGGGTCAGGCCGAATCTGCCGGACCTGCTGCGTAACAGTCGTTTTAAAAAGGCACGTGAGGGACGTCCGTCCAGTTCATTGTTCATTTAAAAAGGCGCGTGAGGGACGCCTGTCCAGTTCATTGTCCATGGGGAAGGGAGACCGGCAGCCTCGCTGGCGCAACAGGCGCTTTCAACCGCGTCGGCTACGGACACGCCGCGCTACCTCCTCTCCAGCTGGACTCGCGGATCGAGATAGACGTACAGGAAATCCGTGACGAGATTGACGATCACAAAGATGAGGACGACGAAGAGCAGCGCCGCCTGGACAACGGGGTAATCGCGGCTGTTGATGCCATCCAGCAGCAGGCGGCCCAGCCCGGGCCAGGCGAAGACGACCTCGATCACGACGGCCCCGCCGAGGAGCCGACCCACCATCAGGGCCGCGACCGTCACCACCGGAATTAGCGCATTCCTGAGGGCGTGCCGCCTGACGACGACCCGCTCCGCCAGGCCCTTCGAACGCGCCGTACGAATGTAGTCCTGCTGCATGGTCTCCAGTATGGAAAACTTGATGAAGCGGGAGAGGACGCCCGAATTGGCAATGCCGAGGGTGAGCGCGGGCATCAGCAGCAGGCGCACGCTACGCAGGGGGTCTTCCAGGAAACTGACGTAGCCGGAGGGGGGCAACCAGCGAAGACGGACCGAAAAGAGCAGGATGAAAAGGATCCCCAGCCAGAAGACCGGTATGCCGAAGGCCGCCGCGCTGTAGGCGGACCAGAAGTGGTCAGCCTTCGAGTTGGGTCGCAGCGCGCCCGGCACCCCGGCCAGCAGGGAGAGCAGGATCGTCACGAGAAAGCCGGCGACCGTCAAATGCAGCGTCGCCGGCAGTCTCGCCCAAATCAGCCTGGATACCGGTTGGTCGCTCAGCGCGGATTCCCCGAGATTTCCCTGCAGGATATTTCCCAGCCAGAGGAGATATTGAACGTGCAGGGGTTTGTCGAGGCCCATTCTCTGCCGTACAGCCTCAAGCACCTCCGGGGTCGCGTCGCGTCCGGCCACGAAATACGACGGGTCGCCCGGCGCCAGGTGCAAGAGCAAAAAGACGACGATGGATGCCAGGAAGAGAACGGGCAGGAGCTCGATCACCCGCCTCAGCAAATAGACCCTCACAGGTGACGCTCCTGCAACTGATCAACGGAGCGCCACCTCATCACAGACCGGGACCTCAGCCCTCTATCCTGACCTGTTCCAGAATCGGCATGCTGTCAAGATTTCGTGAGAAACCCTCGACCGACTCCTTCATGGCCCACCAGCGCACCACCGGCGTGATCACGAGGATGAAGGACTGCTCCAGTTGATAGCGGTTCAACTCCTGATAAATCTCCTGTCGCCGCCCGGCATCCATCTCGCTTTGACCCTCCGCGACGAGTCGCCGGTACTCCTCGGTGGTGAAACCCGACAGATTGATCGGGTCAGGCCCGGGACGCCACACGCCGGTCGTCCCGAAGAGCGAGGCCGGGTCTTTCGACGCGCGACCGTAGGTGAAAATCGCCCCGTCAAAATCGAGGTCGAGCGCCCGCGGACGGTATTGCGCGGGTTCTACCTCGTCGATGTTGAGCGTGATGCCGATTTGCGCCAGGTCGGCCTGGAACACCTGCAGCAGGCGCGCCCCGTCCGGGTTGGTGGTGGCGGTGAGCACGGTGAACTCAAAGCCGTCTCCGTACCCGGCCTCCTCAAGCAGGCTTTTTGCCTTGTCGAGGTCGAAGGTGTAGTAGCCTTCCAGCTCCGGATCGTAGAGAGGCGATTTGTCGGACTGGGGCTGGATCCACGGGTCGCTGATATTGAAGAAAACAATGTCAACGATGCGCTGGCGATCGAGGGCGTGCTGCAGCGCCTGGCGTACGAGTATGTTGTCGAAGGGCGCGCGTCCCGTATTCAGGGAGAGATCCCAGACGAGGCCGCCAGGGAAGCCCATGACCACCTCGATGCCCGGGGTGGCCTCAAGGCGCGCAAACTCGCTCGCCGGCGGGGCCGCGATCACGTCGAGGGTTCCCCCCTCGAGGTTGGCGATCATCGTCGCGGAATCCGGGATCGCCCGCACGATGATCTCATCCAGGTGGGGAAAGCCCTCGTTCCAGTAATCCTCAAACTTCTCGAAGCGGGCGAAGTCGCCGGGCGCCCACTCCGCGAAACGGAAGGGACCCGTCCCCACCGGGTTCGAGTTGATCTCCTCTATCGTCTCACTATTGACGATGAAGAGCAGGTCAATGAGGTCAAAGGCAGCCGGCGTCGGTTCGGCGAAGTGGAAGGAAACGGTCAGGTCGTCCACGACCTCCGCCGACTCAACCGCCCACGCGAGCGTTCTGATGTTGGCGCGCGTATCCGGGTCCTGGGCGTACTCGAGACTGAATTTGACATCGTCGGCCACGAAGTCGCGCCCGTTGTGAAACTTGACGCCGGACCGCAGCTTAAAGGTGAGGGTCAAGCCGTCGTCGCTCAGCTCCCAGCTTTCGGCGAGCTCGGGCTGCGGCGTCAGCGTGTCGTCGTAGCGCACCAGGACGTTGTAGATTTGGTTGAACATCGGCCAATCGGCCAGGGGAAGCAGGTAGGGGTCGAAGTATTGGAAATCCCCAAGGTGCCCGAAATTCAGGGTGCCGCCGCCCATGTCCTGCGCCAGCGCCGTGCCTGCCGCCATCAAGGCGCCGGGCATGGCAGCGCCCCCCGCCGTCAAGCCCATGAGCTTGAGGAAGGTGCGCCGGTCGATGCGCCGAGCTTGATTGTCCTGAACTATCTCTTGCTCTGGTTCTTGTCCTTCTACTGCTTGACTCGAAATATCATT
>DAOUIB010000148.1:0-7840 GCA_034428275.1 Anaerolineae bacterium | reverse complement strand
CGGCGACGAGCTCATCGAGGGCGGCGCGGTGCTGCCGGGCTTCCGCATCCCCGTCAGCGACATCTTTTCCGACGCGTCCTGAAGGGCGACGGCAACAGGACTGTCAGGCGCTTTCACCCTGCGCCGGAGGCAGGGGCGACATATCATGTCGCCGGCCACGATGCCCGCGCTCTGGCGGCGGGGCGACGGCCTGCCCGCGCTATTATGCGCAATGCTCTGGCTCCGGGACTGTCGGTTATACTGAAGGCGGAGGGAAACAGGAGCGCGGCATGGCTGTCACCGTTCGCAACCCGGTCGAACTGACCCTGGAGCGGTATTTCGAGTTGGTCAGGCAACACCCCGGCAAGAAGTTCACATTCAACTCCAGAGGGGAAATCGTCGAGATGGCACCTGTACGCGCGCACAGTTTCCTTCAGCTGGATGTCGGTTACCTGCTAAAGAACTGGTTGCAGGGCGGCGCGCTGCCCGACTATCGGGCCGGTGTCGAACTCCTGCACAACCTCGATGGCTGGATCTGTCAACCGGACGTGGTCGTTTGTCGCGCGGAAGGCCCGCCCGTTGCGACCGAAGCCCCCCTGCTGGCGGTGGAGGTGCACAGCCGCAGCAACACGCGCAGCGAACTGGAGGCGAAAGCCGCGCGCTACCTGCAGCGGGGCACGAAAATGGTCTGGCTGCTCTATCCGCGGACGGCTTCGCTCGTGCTACACGTCGCCGACAGCCCGCCAGAGACCCTGCGCGGCGACGAGCTCATCGAGGGCGGCGCGGTGCTGCCAGGCTTCCGCGTGCCCGTCAGCGACATCTTCTCCGACGCGTCCTGAAGGGCGACGGCAACAGGACAGTCAGGCGCTTTCGCCCTGCGCCGGAGGCAGGGGCGACAAATCATGTCGCCCGCCACCTTGCCCGCGCTCTGGCGGCATTGCGACGGCCTGCCCGCGCTGCTATACTGCGCGCCTGTGCCCGCAGCCCGGAGGCATTCCTTGACGTCACTGGTCATCACGGTCACCGAGACGCTGCGCTACCGGGGCGCCATCGGTCAGTGGAGCTGGGTGCTGCACCGCCTGAGCGGGCTGGGCGTGGTGCTCTTCCTGGTGCTGCACGTCGTCGATACCTCCTGGGCCGTCTTCTGGCCGGAGCTTTACGAAGAGGCGATCGCCACCTACCAGTCGCCGCTCTTCACGATCGGCGAGTTCGGCCTGGTGGCGGCGGTGGTCTACCACGCCTTCAACGGCCTGCGTATCGTCTTCTTCGATTACAATCCCCATCTCTGGCGGCACCAGCAACGCGCGGCGCAGATCGTGTTGCTCGCCACGTTGGTCTTGCTGGCGCCGGTCTTCCTGCTGATGTTCGGCCACGTGCTGGATTTCTACAATTCGGCGCCGCAGGTGCTGCCGCTGACGGAAGTACTGCGCGCGCAACTGGTCTTTGTGCCTGGCTTCATCGCCGCCATCGTCGCCGCGCTGATCCTGTCCGGCCTGCACGGCCTGATCTCCGGCGGCGGCGACAGCGCGATAGTCGCATCTGACCCCCAGGGCAGTCGCAGCGAGCGCTTCTGGTGGTCCTTCATGCGCGTCAGTTCGCTGCTGATTCTGCCGCTGGTCTTCGGCCATCTGGCTGTGATGCACGTGCTGCAGGGCGTCTTTGACATCACGGCCCAGGGGCACGACGTGGTGGGGACGGGCCTGATCAACGAAAGCGGCACGGCCGTCGAGTTCGTCGCCAACCGCTGGAACCTGCTGGTGGGCGGCGTGGCGGTCTGGCGCGTTTACGATTTCGCGCTGCTGGCGCTGGTGGTGGCGCACGGCTTCAACGGCCTGCGCTACGTGCTCACCGACTACACCTCACACAGCCCATTCCTGCGCCGCGCCAGCGTTTACCTGTGTATGCTGGGCGCGCTGACGCTGCTGGTGCTGGGCGTGGGCGCGCTGCTGGGCACGATCGACGAGACTGCCATCGAGATGGGCGTGGAGGCCATGGAACGCCTGCACGCCGGCTCCTGAAGCGGAGACGCGGTGACGATGCAGACCCACCAGTTTGACGCGCTGATCGTGGGCGCCGGCGGCGCCGGGTTGATGGCGGCGCTTTACGCCAGCCAGGGCGGCGCGAAGGTCGCCGTGGTCAGCAAGCTTTACCCCACGCGCAGCCACACCGGGGCGGCCCTCGGCGGCATCGGGGCGGCCCTCGGCAACCACGAGGAAGACAAGCCCGAATGGCACATGTACGACACGGTCAAGGGCGGCGACTACCTCGCCGATCAGGATGCGGTGCGCGTGCTGGGCGAGGAGGCCGTCGACGCCGTCATCGAACTGGAGCACATGGGCCTGCCCTTCGACCGCACTTCCGAGGGGCGCATCAGCCAGCGGCGTTTCGGCGGGCACACCAGCAACTTCGGCGAGAAGGCCGTGCGCCGCGCCTGCCACTCGGCGGACCGCACCGGCCACATGATTCTGCAGACGCTCTACCAGCAGTGCCTGCGCAACCAGGTGCGCTTCTTCGACGAGTTCCAGGTAGTCGACCTGCTGCTCAACCAGGGGGTGGCCTGCGGCGCGGTGGCCATCCAGCTGGGCAACGGCGAGTTCCACTGCTTCAATGCCAAGGCCACGCTCTTTGCCACCGGCGGCTGGGGCCGCGTGTGGCAGGTGACCAGCAACGCCCACAGCCTGACCGGCGACGGCGCGGCCATTTTCCTGCGCCGCGGCCTGCCGCTGGAGGACATGGAGTTCTACCAGTTTCATCCCACCGGGCTGTACGGCCTCGGCGTGCTGCTGACCGAGGGCATCCGCGGCGAGGGTGGCGTGCTGCTCAACCGCCATGGCGAGCGCTTCATGGAGCGCTACGCACCGACGATCAAGGACCTCGCCAGCCGCGACGTGGTCAGCCGCTCCATCTATCTTGAATTGCGCGACGGCAACGGCATCCGCGGCAGCGACTACCTGCACCTCGATATCCGGCCCGAGACGGTCAACCGCTATCTGGCGGAGGCCGGCGAGACGCGGCGCATCGACGAGGACTTCATCGCGCGCAACCTGGCGGAGACCCTGGAGGTCTGCCGCACCTACGCCGGGGTGGACCCGCTGCAGGAGCCGATGCCGGTGCAACCCACGGCGCACTACGCCATGGGCGGCATCCCCACCAACGTCAACGCCGAAGTGATCGTCGATGCCTCCGGCAAGGTGATGCAGGGTCTGTACGCGGCGGGCGAGGTGGCCTGCGTCAGTTGCCACGGCGCCAACCGGCTGGGCACCAATTCCCTGGTGGACCTGGTCGTCTTCGGGCGCCGCGGCGGCAAGCGCATCGCCAACTTCGTGCGCGAGGCGCCCCTGATCCCGCCGCCGATGGACGCCGGTGAAGAAGTGCGCGCGGAGTTCGAGCGCATTCGCAACAGCGCGGGCAGCAGCCGGCCCGGCGCGTTGCGCGCGCAAATGCAGAGCCTGATGATGACGCAGGTCGGCGTCTTCCGCACAGCTGATGGCATGCGCCAGGGAAGGGACGCCGTGCTGGAGTTGCGCCAGCGTTTCCTGCAGGACCTTGGCATCGACGACCGCGGCCAGGTCTTCAACACGGATTTGATGGAAGCCTGGGAGCTGGGCTGTCTGCTGGATTCGGCTGTGGTGACGGCGGAGTCCGCGCTGGCGCGCGAAGAGAGCCGCGGCGCCCACAGCCGCGAGGACTTCCGTGAACGCGACGACGCGAACTGGATGGTGCATTCGCTGATCAGCAGCCAGGCCAGCGGCCTCGTCACGGAGCAGATGGAGCTGGCGCTGAATCACGACAGGCCGGTCGACCGCTCGCTGGAAGCGGAGGACGAACGTTTCGCGCCGAAAGAACGCGTCTACTAGCAGGGGACGGTGAGCCGCATGGACATCAGTTTTCGCATCCGGCGCTACAACCCGGAGGCCGGGCGGCCGAAACCATACTGGCAGGAATTTACGCTAAATGAGGTGGAGCCGACCCAGCGCGTGCTGGAACTGTTGCATCGCGTCAAGTGGGAACAGGACGGCACCCTGGCCTTCCGCCGCTCCTGCTCCAGCGGCATCTGCGGCTCGGACGCCATGCGCATCAACGGGCGCAACGCCCTGGCCTGCAAGCTGCTGGCGCGCGACGTGGGCCCGAAGATTCAGGTGGAGCCGATCCTCGGTCTGCGCGTGATCAAGGACCTGATCGTGGATATGGAGCCCTTCCTCGCGCATTACCGGCAGGTGCTGCCCTGGTTCGTCAACGACGGGCCGCTGCCGGCGGACGGGCGCGAGCGCATGCAGACGCAGGAAGACAAGGACCTCATCACCGACAGCACCAACTGCATCCTCTGCGCGGCCTGCACCACGTCCTGCCCCAGTTTCTGGGCCAATGGCGAGTACGTCGGGCCGGCGGCCATCGTGCAGGCGCACCGCTTCCTCTTCGATACCCGCGATACGGGCGACGACGACCGCCTCGACGCCCTCGGCGCGCCGGATGGCGTCTGGCGCTGCCGCACGATCTTTAACTGCACGCCGGCCTGCCCGCGCGGCATCGAGGTGACGCGCGCCATCGGCGAGGTCAAGCTGGCCGTGCGCAAGGGCGCGACGGCGGGCATTATCGACCCCGCGACCATCAAGCAACAGCACTGAGTGCAGGCTCAGCCGAGCGGGCCGAGTCCCCCCTCGTCGTCGCCGCCGAGGTCCCAGGCGTTGCCCAGGCGCGTGGCGCGCAGGGCTTTCTCGCGCTCTTCACTGAGGAACTGTTCCAGTTGCGCCGGCGGGCGCACCGACTGGCCCCACTGGGCGGACTCGTCGCTCATCACCTGCAGCGTGTTTTCGACGTAGGCGCGCAGGGCGGCGCGATAGGTCAGGGTGTCCATGTCGTCCAGCGGCGACTGCGAATCGGCCACTTCGAGACTCTCCAGGGCGCTCTCGTAAATGTTGGCCGAGCGGTCCCACTGGTAAAGGCCGGCGAGGGTGGTGAAAGCGCCGCCGACGGCGGGCGCGACCACGGCGACCAGCATCAGCAGGTTCGTCAGGGAGTGCACCGTGCTGCATTCGTCGCTGTCGATGCCGGCCATGTCGTTCAGGGCGGCGATGAATTCCATGCCATCGACGCGCGCCTGGGCGATGGGCGAGGTCGCCAGCAGTTCGCCGAATTCCTCCAGCGCGTCGTCCTCGCCCTCCGCCTGTTCGATGAGCCCCAGCTGATGCATGCTGCGCACCAGCCCCTGGCTGTCCGCCAGTTCGGCGCAGGCGCCGTTGTTGGCGAAGGAGCCCGGCACCAGCCAGCCGGTGGCCAGCAGGCCGGCCAGCGCGGCGGCCAGGCCGGCGATGAAGGCGAAGACGGCCACGATGAAATTGACCTGGTTACCGGCACGACGGTACTGACCGGCGGCGCGCTGCCAGTAGTTGCGCTGGTCTTCCAGCGAAAACCACTGGAAAAGACGGTAGGCGGCGCGCAGGCGCATGCGTTCGAGTTGCTCGGGCGGCATCATGTCGTCGCCCCCGTGGCGGCGTCCCGCGGCTGCAGGCCGCGGTTGATCTCGGCGGCGCGTTGCGCCAGCAGCATGCGGCGCTGGTAACCGCCGATCTCGTCATAGGGCGGCACGCGGGTGAGGAAGCGAAAGTACTCGCGGCGCAATTCTTCGGCGCGGCGCCGGTTGAGCAGCCACTGCTCCTGGGGCGGCACGCGCCCGCCGACGGCCGCGAGGAAGGCCGTCAGCAGGGAGATGAACGTCTCGATGAAGGCGAAGACCGGCATCTGCTCCGGCTGGTTGGAGAGGGCGATCAGTTGCAGGGAGCCGACCAGGGTGGAGAGAATGGCCAGCAGCAGAAAGTTGATTTGCTGGCGGCGATAGCGGTTCTGCTGCATCTTGGCGCGGTGATCGCGCTCGCGAAAGAGGCGCAGCACCTCGTATTCGAGATAGTCGACGTCCTCGTAGATCTCCTGACGCACGACCTCCGGCACGCCCTGCAACACCTGTTCCAGCTGGTCGGGGTCCAGCAGCCGGAAGCGGGGGTCCGGTTGGGCGGGACGGAAGGGCCCGTAGCGCGGCATTTCGCGCAGCCAGACGGGCAAATGGCGGCGGAAGAAGCTCCCGCCCTGGCTGGCCGGGGCGCGCCCCTCCACAGCCGGTCTCATTGCAACGACGTCTCCTGGGTGGCTTAACGCTGCTCCGTCATTATAGCCCCGGCCCTGGCGCGTGTTAGAATGTATGTCATGTTTCGACGCTGCCTGTTGCTTGCGGCGCTGCTCATCGGGGCCGCAACCGCGCAGGCCCAGGACCCCGGTGCGGACCTGGCGCAGCGCGTCAACAGACTGCGGGCGTCGCAGGGCCTGGCGGCCATGCGTCTCAACAACGCGCTGGGGATCGCCGCGCGCAGCCAGGCGCGCTGGATGGCCGATACCGGCCTGATCCGCCACACCCGTCCCGACGGCACGGACCTGCGCGCGCGCACCCGCGCCGCCGGCTACCCCACCTCCTGGGTGGCGGAAATCATTTACATGGGCAGGAGCGTCGCCAGCGCCTGGAGCTTCTGGCTCGGCTCGAAAATCCACTACGACACGCTCACCGGCCCCTACCTGCAGGAGATGGGCATCGGCTACGCCAGGGCCGCCAACGGGCGTACGGCCTACGTGATCGTCTTCGGCAACCCGGGCGGCGCGCCGGTGGCGCCCGGTCGCAGCGCGCCCGCCGGGCCGCCCTCCTACGTGGTCGGCCGCGACCCGCGCGGCTTCATCATGCACCGCATCCAGCCCGACGACACGCTCGGCCTGATCGCGCTGATTTACGGCTACTCCTGGGATGACCTGCCCTACATGCGCGCGGTCAACGGCATGGAGGAGAACGACAACCTGCTGCAGCCGGGCGAGATATTCCTCGTGCCGCCCGCCGACGGCACCTACACGCCCACGCCCGGCACGCCGGTCGCGACGGGCACTCCCGCGCCGTCGCCGACGCCTGGAGCGACTTTCACGTCGACGCCGCGGCCCGGGGCCACCAGCGAGCATTTGCCGCCGGACCTCGTCACCGCCGCCCGCCCCTCGCCCGTCCGCGCCACGCTCCACCCGGCTCCCTCCGGGCAGGGGGGTGGCGGCGCGCCGCTGTGGGTGATTCTGGCGCTGGCCGCGCAGGCCGCGTTGCTGGGCCTGGCGGTCATCTTCTTCGTCCTGTGGCGGCGGCGATGAAGGCGCGGCGCGTGCTGCGGGCCTTCGTCGTGGCCCTGGTGCGCACCTTGCGCAATGATCCGGCGAGCGCGGACGCCATCGAGCGCTGGCGTCTGTCGGCCAGCGAACAGTTGACGGCGATTGAGGCCCTGGCCGCGCGCGAGGGCATCGCGCCGGAAGCCCTGCGCCTGCGCATCGACCGGCGCGAGGTGAGCATGGCTCTCATTCTGGCGGGGCTGCGCTACCATCTCGACGAGGAGTTTCCGCATCTGCGGCGGCGTTTCGGCGAGGAGAGCCTGGGCGTGCTGCGCGCCAACTGCCTCGACGACAGCTTTCGCCTGGGGAAACTGGCCGACGCGCTGCCCGCTGCGCCCGCCCTGCAGACGCGCCTGCGGGCCCTGGCGCAACATCTGCTGGAAGTGCCGGAGGCGGAGGCGCGCTGACAGCCAGGGCGCCCGTCGTTATCCCCAGGGGATGCTTCCGGCTGGTGCCGTCGCTATCTGTACTGCGGCGCTGCCTTTTGTAGATGCGGGCGACTTGATAAGTCGCCCCTACAGATGAACGTACCTTTGTGTACGGGCGACATATCATGTCGCCCACCTGCAACGTGCCGGCGGCGCGGGCGATCTGTCAGATCGCCCCTGCGGGATGCTTTTTTTGGATGCGGGCGACTTGATAAGTCGCCCCTACAATGGCGCTGCGTTGTGTACGGGCG
>DAOUIB010000147.1:0-6486 GCA_034428275.1 Anaerolineae bacterium | reverse complement strand
CTCGTTGAAGCTGCCGCCGCCGTCATTCAGGTAGAGCGCGCCGGCTCGTCCCTCTCTGGCGATGAACAGGTCAGGCAGTCCGTCGCCGTCGAAGTCGGCGCTGGCGAGGCCGCGACCCGGGCTGCGACCCGCCGCGCTCCCGCTCAATTCCGCTTCCATAAAAACGGCCCTGCCCTGGTTGATGAAGAGCTGGTCGGGCTGACCGTCGTTGACCAGGTAGAGGTCAAGGTCGCCGTCCGACTCGACGTCGAGGGCGGCAACGGCCCTCCCGATGCCGCGGCCGGCAATCTCCGCGTCGACCTGGCTGAAACGGGCCAGTCCATCGTTCAGCCAGAGTTCGTTGCGTTGACGCTGGTGCACCAGATAGAGGTCGAGGTCGCCATCGCCGTCGAAATCGGCGGCGACGGCCGCTTCGCTGCCCAACGCTTCCTGACCCACGCCCGCGTCATCAGCGACTTCAAAGACGCCGTCGCCGCGATTGCGATAGAGGACGTCCTTCTGCTGCGCGTTGAGCAGGTATATGTCCAGGTCCGCGTCGCCGTCCAGGTCCGCCGCGACCGCCGCCACGCCGAAGCCACCGTGGTCGACTCCTGCCATTTCGCCGGCCGCGACGAAGCCGCCGTCGCCCTGGTTCAGCAAAAGGGCATTGGTCTGCCCGTGGTTGACCAGGTAGAGATCCAGCTGTCCGTCGCCGTTGAAATCGCCGGCGACGGCCGCCGCGCCCGGTTCGTACTCGGCCGGCATCAACGGCACCTGCGGCGCCGTCAGGGCCGCGCCCACCAGAGTCCTGTGGACGATGTTGTTGGAGGGCCACTCATCTCCAGGCAGCAGCGCTTCCACCTCCAGCGCGTAGTCGATTCCGGCCCCGGGCACAAACGCTCCGTCCCATACCTGATGCAATGATTCCCCGGAAGGCAAGAGCGCGTCGCCGGAGGGGTCGGACAGGCTGATCGTGCGGGACAGCTCCAGGCCGTCGCTCCCGCTCACCATGACCCGCAGTTGCAGATCGCGCAGCGTTTCGCTGCCCATGTTGAGGACGTCGATCCCGATGTGATACGGCTGACCACAGGCGATCCTGTCACCGTGACCGGGCGCCAGGCTCACGCGCAGGTCGAGTTCATGGCCGTAACTGGCGGCCTCCTCCACGACCAGGTGCTGCCGCGCCGCCAGGTCGACCAGGGTCTGGACGATGCCGGAGGGCCAGGCGATTTCGACGCGCTCCACGCGGTCGGCGCCGCCCAGGCCGAAATGCGCCAGCAACTGGTTGCCCGCGCCCAGGCTCTCGCCGCTGCGCATCTCGCGCAACTGCGTGACGCCCCCCGCGTCGAGCCGGATCTTCGCGCCGATGCCGTCGCGGTTGCTGTGCATGCCGCGCAGCTCCAGCGTCAGCCAGTTGCTGTCCCGGGCGTTGTTGCGCCACAGCTGCCCGCTCTGGCCGTAACTGGCGAGGTACAGGTCCAGGTCGCCATCGCGGTCGTAGTCCGCCCAGGCGCCGGAGCGCGTCCATTGCGCCGCGTCCATGCCGGTCTCTGCGGCAACGTCCGTGAAGCGGCCGTCGCCGCGGTTGTGATAGAGCGCATCGGGCTGGCCGTCGCCGCTGTCCAGCGGGCTGCCGCAAAGGAAGCTGTCCAGCCAGGTGTCGTGGTCAAAGTCAAAAAACAGCGCGCACCAGGTCAGGGCCTCGCTGCCGTCCGGCAGGCTGGCGCGCGCCACGCCGGCCACCTGGGTGAAATCGCGGAAGCGTCCGTCGCCGCTGTTGCTCAGCAAGACGTTGGCGCCGATATTGGTGAAGAGAAAGTCCTGATCGAGGTCGTTGTCGACGTCGCCGACCGCCAGACCCATGCCGTTGACCGTGTAACTCGTGCCGCTGTGCGTGGAAACGTCGCGAAACAGCCAGTCGTGCCGACCCGCCCTGTTCGCCGGGCCAGGTCCCTCGTTGCGCCACAGCACGTTGCTGGTGGTCTCGCCAAACCACTTGTCGTTGATGACGTAGAGGTCCTGATCGCCATCGTCATCGTAGTCCACGAAGCTGGCCACGAAGGCCGCGCCGGAGCGCAGGCGCCAGGGCAAGAGACCGGAGGCATCCTCAAAACGGCCGTCGCCCAGGTTGTGCCACAGGCGATCGGCGCTGCCATCCGGCGCGATATGGTTGCTGATGTACAGGTCGAGCCAGCCGTCGTTGTCGTAATCGCCCCAGGCGCCGGACTGACTGTAGCCTTCGTCGCCGAGCCCGGCGGCGGCGGTCACGTCCTCGAAGCGGCCGTCGCCCAGGTTGCGGAAAAGCCGGTTGGCGCCGATGTTGGCCACGAAGAGATCGGGCCAGCCGTCGTTGTCGTAGTCGCCGAAGACCGCGCCGCTGCCAAAGTCCTCCGCCGCGCTGACGCCCGCCTCCGCAGCCACGTCGACGAAGCTGCCGTCACCCAGGTTGCGGTAGAGCGCGTTGGGGCCGCCCTGGTTGCTGACGAAGAGGTCGGGCCAGCCATCGCGATCGAAATCGCCCCAGGCGACGCCGTTGCCCAGCGGCATGCCCGGCGCCGTGCCGGCATGCGCCAGGCCGACGCCGGCGGCGACGGTCACGTCGCTGAAGGGTGGCAGGGCCGCTTCCTGGGCCGGGGCTGCGTAAGTCAGAGTCAGGGTCAGTGCCAGCACTGCAATTGCCCGTTTCATTGTCGTGCCCCCTTGCCGGTCCACTTCACTAGACGAATGCCGAGCGTCTGCGGTCGCTGTCCCAGCGCAGCAAAAAGTCGCGCGGCGCGCCGATCTGCGCCAGCCCCAGGGCGTCATTGCCCTGCCGTACGCCGTGCAGGCTCCATTGCGTGACGTGACACAGACCCCAGGCCAGCCCGGCCAGGGGATGATCGTTCTCCTCCTGCGGGATGCGCAGGGCGCCGGCGGCCTCGGGCGGGCGGCTGATGCTGGCCCGCGGCTCGAAGTTGAGACCGTCCGCCGCGAACTGGATGGTGTCGCGTTCCGGCCCGCAACGCGTCAGCAGACCCGCCACCCCGCCCTGCCAGGGCCAGACCATCACCTCATGGCCGCTGTTGGTGATCGGGTTCAGCACGGACTTGCGGTAGGGGCCCAGGGGATCGTCGGCGATGGCCACGCCCCACTTCGATTCCTGGTTGCTGTAGCCGATACCCTCGCCCTTGTAATAAAGCCAGTACTGCCCGTCGCGATGGAGCAATGCCGGGTCATGCACGCGCAGGCTGTCCCAGGCGCCCTGCACGCTCGCTTCCTCCGGCTGCGCGCGTTCGTCAACCTCGCCCGAGTCGTCCGGCTCGACGACCGGCGCGTCGCTCTTCGTCCAGGGGCCGTGCGGGCTGTCGGACCAGGCGATGGCGATCGACTCCGGCGTGCAACGCAAGGTCGGCGCCGGACTGACCTGGTAGACCAGATAGAAACGCCCCTCGTGCGCCATGACGTCGGGCGTAAAAATGCTGCGCTCGTCGTACGCTCCTGCAGGGCCGCGCCGAATCGCCGGTCCCTGCTCCTGCCAGACATGGCCGTCGGCAGAAGTCGCGTACCAGACCTCCGCCAGGTCCCAGGGCATGGCCGGCAACAGGTCCGTGGCGCGTTCGTGCCCCACAGCGGCCGGCCCGGCGTGACGCGTGTACCAGACGTAATGGCGCCCGTCCACCAGCAGGATGCAACTCGGATCGCGACGGGTGACGCCGGGGTCATGGACCAGGCCCCCGATCGGACTGTAACGAAAGTTCGTGTGCCAGGGGCTGTGGATGTCCGGCCCTGCGAAGCGCGCCATGGCGGCGCTCAATGGCGGCATGTCGTCAACTCCCGATCGCGCAACGCTTGCAGCCGGCAACAAGGTACACCACAGTTTACCGAACATTGCCAACAATGCAGCCTGGCGGACGACTCCGGCGCCAGCCGTTACAATGGACCGCGGCTGCGGACACACAGCTCCCGTCCCGCAGCCAACAGGACAGGCGTGCCGCGCGGCGGCCATCAGGAAGGAGCGCCAAACATGCAATACACGCATCTGGGACGTACCGGCGCCGTGGTCAGCAGGTTTTGCCTGGG
This sequence comes from Anaerolineae bacterium, assembly GCA_034428275.1. Taxonomy (GTDB): domain Bacteria; phylum Chloroflexota; class Anaerolineae; order Aggregatilineales; family Phototrophicaceae; genus JAGWBD01. Next base: position 2,448 of record DAOUIB010000147.1, on the reverse strand, counting down.
CACGGCCAACCTGGGTCCCTTTACGCCCGCCGCGGAAAGCCTCGAAATCATGAGCCATGCCCTGGAGATGGGCATCAACTTCTTCGATACGGCCGACATCTACGGCTGGTGGGGCGGTCGCGAACAGCCGGGCCTGAGCGAGGAAATCATCGGGCGCTGGCTGGCGCAGGACAAATCGCGCAGAAGGCAGATCGTCCTCGCCAGCAAGGTGTACTTCCCCATGAGCGACGAGGTCAACGACCGCGGCCTGTCGGCTTATCACATTCGCCAGGCCTGCGAAGACAGCCTGCGACGCATGGGGACCGACCACGTCGACCTGTACCAGATGCACCACGTGGACCGCGGCGCGCCGCAGCCCACCGAATACGAATGGGGCATGGCCAAAGCGGGCGTCGACCTCTATCGCCCGGCTCACCGCAAGGCGGACACGCCCTGGGAGGATATCTGGCAGGCCATGGAACTGCTGGTGCAGCAGGGCAAGGTGCTCTACGTGGGCAGCAGCAACTTTGCCGGCTGGAACATCGCCCAGGCCTGCGAACGGGCCGCGGCGCGACACTTCCTCGGTCCCGTCAGCGACCAGAGCCTCTACAACCTGAACAAGCGAACGGTGGAGCTGGAAGTCATCCCGGCCTGCCGTGAATACGGTCTGGGCCTGCTGGCCTACATGCCGCTCGACGGTGGCCTGCTGGCCGGCGTCCTGAAGAAAGCCGCCGAGGGTCGGCGAACGCCCGTTTACGAAAACCTTGACCCGCAAATGAAGGCCAGGGTCGATGCCTGGGAAACTTTCTGCCGCGACCTGGGCGAATCGCCGGTCCACGTGGCGACGGCCTGGCTGCTGAAGAACCCGGTCGTCGCCGCCACGATCCTCGGGCCGCGCTCAATGGAGCAACTGGCGGACAACACCCGCGCCCTGGAGCTTGACCTCGATGAAGCGGCCATGACCCGCCTCGACGAGATCTGGCCCGGGCCGGGCGGACAGGCGCCCGATGCCTACGCCTGGTAACCCGGCAGAGCCAGGTCGCTCCCGCCACGTCGTACGGGCGACATACCATGTCGCCCCCGCCCCGCCACGCAGTACCGCCAACATACCTTGTCGCCTGCCCTCAACACACTGTACGGGCGACATACCATGTCGCCCACCTCCGCCACAATGTACGGGCGACATATCATGTCGCCCGCCTGTCCGTGGCGATTCTTCAGCCCTGACCCGAGCGACCCGGCCAGGCCTCGGGGTTGGCGAGGTTGTCCGGCCGTTCGCCCCGGAGCAACTGACCGGTCTGCCTGGCGACCCCGCTCCACATCGCCCTGAAACTCTCATCCGTAAACGGGGCAATGTGCGGCGTCGCGACCACGTTGGGCATGTGCAGCAAGGGGTTGTCGCCCGCCGGCGGGTCCGGGTCGAACACGTCCAGGCCGGCCCCCGCGAGGTGACCTTCCTTCAGGACCCGGATCAGGGCGTCCTCGTCAATGACCGCGCCCCGGCTCGTATTGATTAAAATGCTGCCAGGTTTCATCAGGCGCAGGTGTCGCTCCCGCACCAGATGACGGGTCTCCGCAGTGAGAGGCGTGTGCAGGGTGACGACGTCGGCCTGCTCAAAGACTGAATCCAGCGAGGGCGCGAGCGCGATTCCCTCCGCCAGCGGCGTTCCCGGACGTAGCCGGGGACCATGGACCAACGCCTTCATCTTCAACCCGAGGGTGCAGATTTCGGCGACGCGTCGGCCAATCCGGCCATAGCCCAGTACGCCCAGCGTGCGGCCCCGAAGTTCGCTGCCAATCAGGCTGGCGCGATCGACGGCGCCCGCCTGAAGTTGCCGCTCGCCGCTGACAATGCACTTGGCGACCGCCAGCAGCAGTCCCACCGCATGTTCCGCCGTCGACTCGCAGGGCGCATCCGGGTTGTTGCAGACCAGAATGCCCCGTTCGCTGGCAGCCGCAATGTCAATGTGGTCCAGACCGGTCCCGGGCATGGCCAGCAGTTGCAGGCCGGGCCCGACCCTGTCCATGAAGGCGGCATCGATGGCGATTCCCGGAATGCAGACCGTGACCGTCGATCCGGCCAGTTTGTGCGGGCCTTCGCCGTTGACGATTTCCACCAGACCCGAAAAGGGCGCCAGAAAATCCTGCGGCACCTGGAACTCGATCCAGAGTCGTGGTTTCACGGGAGAGTCCAACCTTTGGCACCGGGCCCGGTTCAGTTTTGACTGCGCCCGACCCTTCCGGGCCAGGCTTCAGGATTGGCCAGGTGGCTGGGCCGTTCGCCGCGCAATACCTGACCGATCTGGTGAGCCACCCCGCCCCACATCGCCCGAACCCCCGCGTCCGTGCGCGATGCGATGTGCGGTGTCACGACGACGTTCGACATCTTCAGCAATGGGTTGTCCGGCTCGGGCGGCTCCGGATCGAAGACGTCGAGGCCGGCGCCGGCCAGGTGACCATCCTGCAACA